>DASSZC010000247.1:0-3678 GCA_035702925.1 Gemmatimonadaceae bacterium
GGTGATCGCACCGAGCACCGCGGCAAAGGCGAGAATCGCGACGAGATTCCGGCCGAGCCCGGCCCGGCCGACCGCCCGCGCCGCCCAGAAGCACGCCGCCCCGGAGAGCGAGACCGCCACCGCCCGCTCGGCCAGCCACCAATTCGTCGCGAAGATCGCCGAAACGACGCCGAGCGCGAGGAAGGCGGCGAGGAACTGGTCGACCCGGGCGAGGGAGAGCCGGCGCACCCCGACAAGGAAGGTGACTGAAGCGAGCAGCGCCGCGGCGTGGAGGACGAGCTCCTTCGGGACGAAGAAGCGGTCGAGGTCGAACTGCTTGTAGGGGAGCGCGGCCAGCACGACGAGCAGCGCCCCGAGCTGGAGGACGCGGAGGGCGATGCGCGCCCGGGCGGGGGCTCGCGGCGAGGGCGCGGTGGATCTCATGAGCCCCAAAGATGCCACTCCGTCCGACGCGCGCACAGTCCGGGGGGAGCGCGATGCGCGCCCGGTGGTTTATTTCTAGGCGCGGGACTCGCTATGACACGGCGATGAGGGATGAGAGAGGCTCCGACAGAGAGATGAGAGACGAGAGACGAAACGACGATTGCGGTTACCTGCACACCCGCCGTCGCCGTCCCGCCAAGTCGGGTCTCTCGTCTCTCATCTCTCGATCGCGGTATCTCTCATCTCTCATCGCCGTGTTGACCCCAGCCTAGCCACACGAAACTCTTGACGACCAACGTACCGCCGGGCGCACCGCTCCGGACGCGAATCTTCCCGCGCGCCTCGCAGGGGCGTGACGAGCTGCTCGCCGGGCCGATCCGCGGCGAGCTGCTCGGCGCCGACCAGCTGGCGACACGCGCACGACAGCTCGCGCGGCAGCAGCGCATCGTTCCGCGGCCGAAGCGGCTGCGGCAGACGCCGCTCCTCATCCGGCTCAACGAGACGCGGGCGATCCTCGACGCGGCACACGAGCGCCTGGCCGCCGCGTCGGACGCGGACATCGATGTCGGGCCGGCGGGCGACTGGCTGCTCGACAACTTCCACGTCGTCCAGGAGCACATTCGCGAAGTTCGCGAGAGCCTGCCGAGCGGCTACTACCGCGAGCTCCCCGAGCTGGCGAACGGAACGCTCGCCGGGTATCCGCGCGTCTACGAGATCGCGATCACCCTGATCGCGCACACCGAGGCGCGGATCGACCTCGAGAACGTCAACCAGTTCGTCGGCGCCTACCAGGAGCGGGCGACGCTCTCGGTCGGCGAGCTGTGGGCGGTGCCGGCGATGCTCCGGCTCGGGCTGATCGAGAGCGTGCGGCGAATGACGCTGCGCACGGTGCAGCGCCTCGACGACGTCGAGCTCGCCGACAAGTGGGCGGCGCGGCTGCTCGCCAACGGGAAGCCGGCGCGCGGAACGTTAGGCGGCCCGCTCGACGAGTTCGTCCGCAACACCCCGCCGCTGACCCCGCAGTTCGTCGCCCGCCTCCTCCACCAGCTGCGGCTGTCGGAGAATTCGTTCCCGGCGCTGCTCTGGTTCGAGCAGTGGATCGCCGAGGAGGGACCGACGTCGGAGGAAGCGGTCGCCCGCTCGACCGACCGGCTGGCGCTGACGCAGGTGATGACCGCGAACAGCATCACCAGCCTCCGCGCGATCGCCCGCTTCGACTGGCGGGTGTTCGTCGAGCGGCAGAGCGTGATGGAGCAGGTGCTGCGCGGCGACCCGACGCGGCACTACACCGAGATGACCTTCCAGACGCGCGACCACTACCGCGACGTCGTCGAGAAGGTCGCCAAGCGGACGGAGAAGCGCGAGCAGGACGTCGCCCACGTCGCGATCGAGCTGGCGCGGAAGGCGAAGGAGTTCGCCGCCGACGACGAGCGCCATGCGCACGTCGGCTATTACCTGATCGACGAGGGACGGGCCGAGCTCGAGCGGGTGACCGGCTATCGCCCGACGTTAGGCGAGAGCATCCACCGGTCGGCGCTGCGCCACCCGAACGTGATCTTCGTCGGTGGGATCCTCTTCACCACCCTGATCGCGCTGGTCGCCGTCCTCCGCATCGCCGGTGTGCCGAGTACGCACCTCGCCACCCTGCTCCTCGTCTTCGCGCTGCTCCCGGCGATGGACATCGCGGTCAACGTGGTGAACCAGTTGGTCGCGGCGTTCCTTCCGCCGCGCGTCCTGCCGAAGCTCGACCTCACCGGGGAGCTCGGCGTCCCCGACATGTACCGGACCGCGGTCGTCATCCCGACGCTGTTCGGGTCGGTCGAGGCGGTGCGCGAGGCGCTCGACACGATCGAGGTGCAGTACCTGGCCAATCGCGAGCCGAATCTCCACTTCGCGATCCTCAGCGATTTCACCGACGCGCCGACCGAGACGCGGGACACGGACGAGGCGATCGTCGCCGCCGCGGTCGAAGGGGTGCACTCCCTGAACTCCCGCTACGCCGGGGGCGACCAGACCGCGTTCTACCTCTTCCACCGGCCGCGGCGATGGAACCCGCAGCAGGGTGTCTGGATGGGGTGGGAGCGCAAGCGCGGCAAGCTCGCCGAATTCAACCGCTTCCTCCGCCAGCCCGAGGGCGAGTCCTCGAGCGCGGCCGACCCGGCCCGCCCCGCCTTCTCGACGGTGGTCGGCGACGTCGCGCTGCTGCGCAAGGTGCGCTACGTCATAACGCTGGACAGCGACACCGTCCTCCCGCCGGACGCGGCGCCGATGCTGATCGGCACCCTCGCCCATCCGCTCAACCGCGCCGTCTACGATCCCGCGTTAGGCAGGGTCGTCCGCGGCTACGGGATCCTCCAGCCGCGGGTCGGGGTCTCGCTGCCGAGCGCGCACCGCTCGTACTTCGCGGCGATCCATTCCGGGCATCCGGGGGTCGACCCGTACACGACCGCGGTGTCCGACGTCTACCAGGACCTCTACGGCGAGGGGAGCTTCACCGGAAAGGGGATCTACGACGTCGACGCCTTCGAGCGGGCGACGCATGGGCGCTTTCCCGAGAACACCCTCCTCTCGCACGACCTGATCGAGGGGAACTACGCGCGCGCCGGGCTGTCGACGGACATCGAGGTCTACGACGACTATCCGACGCGCTACCTGACCTACACCCGGCGCAAGCACCGCTGGATCCGCGGCGACTGGCAGCTGCTCGACTGGGCGACCCCGCGGGTTCCCGGGCCTAACGGTCCCGAGCAGAACCGGCTGTCGCTCCTCTCGCGCTGGAAGATCCTCGACAACCTGCGCCGCAGCCTGACCGAGATCGCCCAGCTCGCGCTGCTGATCGCGGCGTGGACGATCTTCCCCGGATCGCCGGTGCGCTGGACGCTCGTCGCCCTCGGCGCGGTCGCCGCGCCGTGGATCGTGTCGCTCTTCCTCGCCGTCGTCCGCCCGCCCTTCGACAAGAGCTGGCGCGCGTACTACGGGGCGGTCGGCCGTGACGCGATCACCAGCGTCCAGCAGATCACCATCGCCCTCGTCTTCCTCGCCCACCAGGCGTGGGTCAGCGCCGACGCGATCGGGCGCACGCTCTGGCGGTTGTTCGTCTCGCGCCGGAAGCTCCTCGAGTGGCAGACGGCGTCGCAGGTCGAGCGGATGGCGAGCGACGTCCATGGTGAGCTCTGGCGGAAGATGTGGCCGGCAGTCGCCATCGGCGTCGCCGTGCTCGCCGCGATCGCCACCTCCGCCTGGGCGCTCCTCGCG
>DASSZC010000440.1:0-5403 GCA_035702925.1 Gemmatimonadaceae bacterium
ATGAACTCTCGCCGCGCCTTCCGTGGTCCCGGCGACTTCGGCGATCTCCTTGTACGACAACCCCTCCATCACCCGAAGGGTGAACACCTCGCGCTGCGTCGGCGTCAAGCCGCCGACCGCCTCGCGTACCCTCCGCTCCATCTCCGTCGCGACCATGCCATCGAGCGCGTCGAATTCGGTGATCGCGTCGTCGTCGTCGACCGGCACCGAGACCGGCCGCCGCGCCCGCGCACGCCGCTGGTCGAGCACGAGCCGGCGCATGATCGTGAACAGCCAGGTGCGAAGAGTGCTCTCCCCGCGAAAGCCGTCGAGCGAGCCGAATGCGCGCACGAAGGTGTCCTGCACGAGCTCCTCGATCTCGTTCCGCGCGCCGAGGCTCGCGGCGAAGCGAGCGAGCGCCGGAGCGTGCCGCTCGACGATCTCGGTCGCCGCCCGCTCGTCCCCGGAACGCCACCGCGTGAGCAGCGTCGCGTCCGATGCGAGATCGTCGGTCGGGGTCGTCATCGAGTCACGTGGTAGGACGCCTCGCCACCGCGCGCGTTAAGACGAGCGCGGCTTTGACGCGCGGCGAGCGCGGGAATAGCTTCCCGTTCGCCATGGCCCGCCACGAGCATCCCCCGCCGCCCAAGCCGGTGGTTCGCCCCCTCCCCGAGCTGGTGGCCCACCGCGGCGCGTCGCGCGAGCGGCCGGAGAACACCCTCGCCGCCTTCGCCGTCGCCCTCGATCATCGCGCGGCGGGGATCGAGCTCGACGTGCACGCGACCGCGGACGGAGTCGTGGTGGTCCACCACGACCCGGTTCCGCACGGCGTGTATCCGGACGGGCGTTACGAGCGGCGGCCGATCGCGCAGCTTGGTTACGTCGAGCTGTCCACCCTCCGCCTCACGGGGGAAGCGATCCCTTCCCTGCGCGACGTCCTCTCCCTCGTCGGCGGCCGGGCGACCGTCTACGTCGAGATCAAGGGAACGGGGATCGAGCGCGCGGTGGTCGACGTCGTGCGGGCGAGCGGGGCCAAGTGCGCGATCCATTCCTTCGACCACGCGACGATCGGCCACGTCCGCGAGCTGGCTCCCGAGATCCCGCGTGGCCTGCTCTTCGACAAGGGCGATACCGAGACGATGCTTCGCGAAATGGCGGCGTACGACGCGCGCGACCTCTGGCCACAGGCGACCCTGATCGACGCGGCGATGATCGAGGCGGCGCATCGCGCCGGAAAGCGGGTCGTCGCCTGGACCGTCGACGACCGGCGGCTGGCGAGCTACCTCACGGCGATCGGCGTCGACGCATTGTGCACTGACGACGTGCCGCTCATCGGCGGCGCGCTCCAACGGGAAGCGGGCCGCTGACTCGAGGGCGGCGGGCGGTGCATTCGAGGGCATGGACTCTCGAACGGTCGCGAGCCGTCGGAGTTCGCGCAATCCCGGCCGCGGATGTCTCGCCGACTCTGGTAGTCGGCCGCGCACCACGATAGCTTCGCCGAACCTCTCGGGCCTCGCGCCCGCCTCTCACCCAATCCGGAGGACCACCGCCGCGATGCGCACAGCCGCAATCGCCGCCGTGCTCGTCACCGCCGCCTGCAGTGCGGCGACCGCCACGCAGGCGCCCGCGCCCCAGCGCGCGGGGAACGACAGCACCGCGCACCCGTCCGCGAACGCGCCGTTAGGCGCGGCGTCGATCCCGAACGCCGATCCCTTCCCGAGCACGTACAAGCCGCTGCCGTCGAAGGCGACGGTCATTCGCAACGTCACCATCCTGACCGCCGCCGGCCCGACGATCCGCGGCGGATCGGTGCTCCTTCGCGATGGCAGGATCGCCGCGGTCGGTGCCACGGTCGACGCTCCCGCGGATGCCGTCGTGATCGATGGCACCGGGAAGTATCTCACGCCCGGGATCATCGACATCCACTCGCACGTCGGCGCCGGCGCCTCGCCGGATGATCGCGGCGCGAATACCAACGACGTCAACGAGGCGACAAGCCCGACGACGCCGCAGGTGTGGGTCGAACACTCGGTCTGGCCGCAGGATCCGCAGCTTCCGCGCGTCCTCGCCGGCGGGGTAACGACGATCCAGGTCCTCCCCGGGTCGGCGAACCTCATTGGCGGGCGCAGCGTGGTCCTCAAGGTCGTGCCGTCGCGCAGCGTCCAGGGGATGAAGTTCCCCGGAGCGAAGTACGGCCTCAAGATGGCGTGCGGTGAGAATCCGAAGCGCGTCTACCAGCAGCGCGGTCCGTCGACGCGCATGGGGAACGTCGCCGGGTATCGCGCGGCATGGATCCAGGCCGAGGCCTATCGGCGCCGCTGGGACAAGTGGAACGCGACGCACCAGGGTGATGCGCCCCAGCGCGACCTCGCGATGGAAACGCTCGCCGAGGTGCTGCGCGGCAACATCCTGGTGCAGAACCACTGTTACCGCGCCGACGAGATGATGCAGATGATCGACATCGCGAAGGAGTTCGGCTACAGGATCCGCGCCTTCCACCATGGCGTGGAGGCGTACAAGGTCGCCGACGTCCTCGCGCGCGAAGGGATCGGCGCCGCGGTCTGGGCCGACTGGGGCGGGTTCAAGCTCGAGGCGGCGGACGCGGTTCGCGGCAACATGGCGCTGATCGACAAGGCTGGAGCACGGACGATCGTGCACTCCGACGACGAGTCGGGGATCCAGCGCCTGAACCAGGAAGCAGCGAAGGGGATGGCCGCCGGCAACGCGATCGGCGTCCCGGTGAGCGAGGACGAGGCGATCAAGTGGCTGACGATCAACCCCGCATGGGCACTCGACCTCGACTCGAAGATCGGCTCGATCGAGACGGGGAAGAACGCCGACGTCGTCCTCTGGTCCGGCGATCCCTTCAGCGTGTACACGCGCACCGAGAAGATCTGGATCGACGGAGCGATGGTGTTCGACCGATCGGATCCGGGCGAGCGGTGGCGCACCGACTTCGAGCTCGGCTTCGTCCCCGCCGCGCCGACCGCCGGAGGGAACAAGTGATGCGAGCCAATCTCTACGCCGCCACGCTTTGCGCCGCGGCCATGCTTCCCTTCTCCGCCGGCGCGCAGACTATCGCGATCACCGGGGGGAAGGTCTACACCGTCAGCGGCGCGACCATCGCCAATGGTACGGTGATCATCCGCGACGGCAAGATCGTCGCCGTCGGGGCTGACGTTGCCATCCCTGAGGGAGCGCAGCGCATTGACGCCACGGGCAAGTGGGTCACCCCCGGGCTCGTCGATGCAGCCACGGTCCTCGGCGTCTCCGAGATCAGCGCGGTCCAGGGTACCAACGACGCGAGCGCGACGGGGCACGACAACGTCGCTGCCGCCTTCCGCGTCGCCGACGGCTTGAACCCGACGTCGATCTATCTCAGCCCGACGCGCGAGGACGGCGTCACGACCGTGATGATCCACCCTGGCCATGGGCTCTTCGCCGGCCAGAGCGCGGTCGTCGAGATCGTCGACGGGAGCGCGACCGACATGATCGTGAAGTCGTCGGCGGCGATGGTCGTCGACCTGGACAACCCGAGCGACGTCGGCGCGCAGTCGCGCGGCGAGGTGCTGATGCGGGTGCGCGAGATCCTCGACGATGCGCGGACCTACGCGC
Organism: Gemmatimonadaceae bacterium; assembly: GCA_035702925.1. Taxonomy (GTDB): domain Bacteria; phylum Gemmatimonadota; class Gemmatimonadetes; order Gemmatimonadales; family Gemmatimonadaceae; genus JABFXC01. The sequence continues at coordinate 3,595 of DASSZC010000440.1, forward strand.
GCCGCCGCACCGATTTCGAGCGCGCGCAGACGCGGCCCTTCGCCGCCAGCCGCCTCGATCTCGAGGCGCTGCAGCCTGTGCTCGCCGGCCGCCTTCCTCTGCTGATCGCGGTCGAGAAGGCGAGCGACATCCAGGCCGCGCTGCGCATCGCGAAGGAATTCGGGATCCGGATCCTCATCGGCGGCGGCGCCGAGGCGTGGATGGTCGCCGACGAGCTGGCGGCCGCGAAGGTCGGCGTCCTCACCGGCGCGATGAACAACATCCCGCGCAACTTCAACATGCTCGGCAGCCGCCAGGAGAACGCGGCGCTGCTCCGCGCGAAAGGCGTCGAAGTCGCCCTCATCGGCAATGCCGGGGGCGGCGACGAGGAGCAGTTCAACGTCCGCAACATCCGCTACGAGGCGGGCAACGCCGTCGCGTACGGGATGAAGTGGGACGACGCGCTCCGCGCGATCACCCTCGCGCCGGCCGAGCTGTTCGGCGTCGGCGACCGGCTCGGATCGCTGCAGGCGGGACGCGACGCCAACGTCGTGGTCTGGAGCGGCGATCCCTTCGAGTTCGCGACCCGTCCGGAGCACGTCTTCGTGCGCGGCAAGGAGTATCACGACGTGTCGCGCCAGGACCTGCTGATGCAGCGCTACAAGCAGCTCCCACCGGACTTCGGGCCGAGGCCGTAGGGCGGGTGCCGTCAGGCAGCCCCGGCGACGTCAGGCCTAACGCGTCGCCGGGGCTCCCTTCCCCTCGCTCGCGGCGAGGAGGTTGGCCATCAGCCGCGCGGCGCCGGGCACCGCGTCGGGAAGCTGGCGGAAAAGGGCGAGGGTGCAGAAGATGTAGGTGCCACGTCCATACGGCGCGACGAGCAGCGCGCCGGGCATCGGGTCGCCCCCCGGATCGTGCAGGGCGAGCACCGTGCGGTAGCGTGGATCGAACTCGCGCGGAATGTAGGTGGCGCGCTCCTGCGTCCAGCCGTCGAAGTCCGCGGCCGTGATGCGGTTCGGGTAGCTGAGAACCCGAGCCGACGAGTCGAGGATCGTGACCGGGGAGCTCTCGTCGGTCACGCGATCCTGGTTGCCGAGGCTGACCGTGAGGGGAAACGGAAAGAGTCCCGGTGCGTGCAGCTCCTCGCGGCCGAACTGGACGACCAGCGTCCCCCCGCGGTGGACGTAGTCGAGAAGATAGCGATTGTTCGTCACGAGCCCCGGCTGGCGGGCGTAGGCGCGTGGCCCGACCACGATCGCGCCGAAGCGGTCGAGCGTCGCGTCGGCGAGTGTGTCGGGATCGAGGAGCCTGACGTCGAAGCCAAGCTGCGTGAGCGCCGCGGGCTCGTCATCGGTGGCACCCTTCACGTAGCCGACGACGGTGTTCGCGGGGAGTCGCACCGAGACCCCCTCGAGGGCGAGCCGCGCCTCACTGAACACCATGCGTGGTTCGGTGTGCGCGTAGGCAACGGGTACGTACCCGCGGCTGTACTCGCGGCCCTCCGCGCTCGCGATAGCGCGGACCGTCAGGCTCCCCGTTCCCGCGGTGCCGGTGACGTGGAAGCTCGCGACGCGCGCGCGACCACCCCCGGCGGGAAGGACATTCTGCGACCCCGGTTGACTGGTCAGCCCCGCGGGAAGCTCGAGCCTCACCGAGATCGCCTGGTCACTCGGCCGCGCCGTGCGGACGATGACGTGAATGTTCCGGTCGACGGGGACGCCGCTGCGCAGGTACTCGATGGGGCGTTCGAAGGCGACGCTCACGGGGGGAACGACCGCGAGCGGCTGCTCGACGTCTCCCTCGATCGCGTCGGTGCGCCGCCGGATGACC
>DASSZC010000246.1:0-4289 GCA_035702925.1 Gemmatimonadaceae bacterium
ACCGGAATGAGTTCGAGGAGCTGCACGACACCGACTACGCATACGAGATCGAGGGGACGGCGCGCTTCCGCGCCAACGCCGCGATGGAGCGCAAGGGTCCGGCGGCGGTCTTCCGCGTCATCCCGGCGCAAATGGTCACCGTCGAGCAGATGGGGGTCACCCCCGAGGTGCAGCAGCTCTGCTACCTGACGAAGGGGCTCGTCCTCGTCACCGGTCCGACGGGATCCGGCAAGTCGACGACGCTCTGCTCGCTGATCGACCTGGTCAACCGCTCGCGGACCGACCACGTCATCACGATCGAGGATCCGATCGAGTTCGTGCACCCGAACAAGAACTGCATCATCACGCAGCGTCAGGTCGGTGTGCACACGAAGAGCTTCAAGAGCGCGCTCCGCGCGGCGCTCCGTGAAGACCCGGACATCATCCTCGTCGGCGAGCTTCGCGACCTCGAGACCGTCGCGATCGCGATCGAGACGGCGGAGACGGGACACCTCGTCTTCGGCACCCTGCACACGACGACCGCGGCCGGCACTGTGGACCGCATCATCGACCAGTTCCCGGCCGACCGCCAGGAGCAGATCCGCGTGATGCTCGCCGAGTCGCTGAAGGGCGTGATCTCGCAGACGCTGTGCAAGAAGATCGGCGGCGGCCGCGTCGCCGCGCGCGAGATCCTGCTGACCAACCCGGCGATCTCGAACCTGATCCGCGAGTCGAAGGTGTTCCAGATCAACTCCGTGCTGCAGACCTCGCGCAAGCTCGGGATGGTCACCCTCAACGACGCGCTGATCGACCTCGTCGACGGGAAGCTCGTCGAGCCGAAGGAGGCGTACACGAAGGCGATCGACAAGCCGAACTTCGCGACGATGCTCCGCAACCGGAACCACGACGTCAGCTTCCTCGATCTCGGCAGCGCCGAGGCGGCGGACCCGAAGGCCGCCGGCCGCCCGGCGACGGGCGCCGCGCCCGCGGTGAAGCCGGGGGCGAAGCGTTAGGGCTGAACAGCAGCTATTAGCCGTTAGCCATTAGCAGTGAGCGACGGCGGCACGACAAAGCGGGGTCGAGACCAAATCTCGACCCCGCTGTCGTTGTTCCGCCGTCGCTGCCAGCTAAGAGCTAATGGCTAACGGCTGCGGTTAGTCCGTCTCCGGCCTCTCGTCGTCTTCGGACATCCCGTCGTCGCTTCGTCGCTCCCGGAGCTCCCCCCTCGGCCTGGCGTATTCCTCGCGGGCGCTGTAGCCGTAGCCGCCGAGGACCTCGCCGCCGCGCATGTAGTCCGCGCCGTAGCCGCGACCGAGGGGGTAATTCTGCCGAGATGCTTCGCCGCGCTCCTCCATCGGGACACCTCCATCGTTGGACGGGGTTAGAGCTTGCAGGGGCACGATGTACCCGGATCGCCTCCGAGGCAAGGTGAGCCGTGGGGGAGGTGCCTTTCGGGGCTGATTCGGCTATATTCAAAGGCTATGGAAATCCGCAACATCGCCATCATCGCGCACGTCGATCACGGGAAGACGACCCTCGTCGACAAGATGCTCCGCCAGGCTGGAGCGTTCCGCGAAAATCAGGTCGTCGACGAACGCGTGATGGATTCGAACCCGCTCGAGCGCGAGCGCGGGATCACCATCCTCGCCAAGAACACCTCGATCCACTGGAAGGGGACGAAGATCAACATCGTCGACACCCCCGGCCACGCGGACTTCGGCGGTGAGGTCGAGCGCATCCTGCGCATGGTCGACGGCGTGCTCCTCCTCGTCGACGCCTTCGACGGGCCGATGCCGCAGACGCGGTTCGTGCTGCGCAAGGCGCTCGCGTTAGGCAGGACGCCGATCGTCGTCATCAACAAGATCGACCGCCCCGGCGCCGATCCGATGCGCGTCCACGACGAGGTGCTCGACCTGTTCATCGAGCTCGAGGCCACCGAGGAGCAGCTCGAGGCCGCGGTCGTCTACGCGTCGGCGCGCGAAGGGGTCGCGACGATGGACATGGAGGTGAAGCCGACGGACCTGTCGCCCCTCTTCGACACGATCATCGAGAAGGTCCCGGCGCCGCCGCACGACGCGAAGGGCCCGTTCCAGATGCTCGTCTCGACCATCGACTACTCGCCGTACGTCGGCCGCCTCGCGGTCGGGCGCATCGAGCGCGGCACGGTGAAGGTCGGCGAGACCGTCGCCCTCCTCGCCACCGACGAGACGCGCGCCGCCGAGCGCGCGCGCGTCACGAAGCTGATCGCCTTCGAGGGGCTCGAGCGCACCGAGGTGCAGGAAGCCTCGGCGGGCGAGATCGTCTCGATGGCCGGCCTCGAGGGAGTCGAGATCGGGCTGACGATCACCGACGTCGAGCACCAGGAGCGGCTCGAGGGGATCGCGGTCGAAGAGCCGACGATCAGCGTCGACTTCATCGTCAACAACTCGCCCTTCGCCGGCAAGGAAGGGAAGTTCGTCACCTCGCGCCAGATCCGTGAGCGCCTGATGAAGGAGCTCGAGCGCAACGTCGCGCTTCGCGTCGAGGATACCGACAGCACCGACACGTGGAGCGTGTCCGGGCGCGGTGAGCTGCACCTGACGATCCTGATGGAGACGATGCGCCGCGAGGGCTACGAGTTCCAGGTGTCGCGTCCGCGCGTGATCACGCGCAAGGGAGCGAACGGGGAACGCCTCGAGCCGTACGAGGAGCTGGCGATCGACGTTCCCGAGGAGCACCTCGGCGCGGTGATCGAGAAGCTCGGGCCGCGTCGCGCCGAGATGATCGAGATGAAGAACCCGGGACAGGGACTCGTGCGCATGCTGTACCGCATCCCGGCGCGTGGACTGTTCGGATATCGCTCCGAGTTCCTCACCGATACGCGCGGCACGGGGTTGATCCATCACCGCTTCCTCGAGTACGGGCCGTGGGCGGGACCACTCGCCGGCCGCTCGCGCGGGACACTGGTCTCGATGGAAGGAGGAAACATCGTCGCCTTCGCGCTGGCGAACCTCGCCGAGCGCGCGACGCTGTTCGTCGCGCCTGGGGATCCCGTGTACGAGGGGATGATCGTCGGCGAGAACTCGCGCCCGGGTGACATGGATGTCAACCCGACGCGCGAGAAGAAGCTGACGAACATGCGCTCGAAGTCGACGGACGAGAACATTCAGCTGGAGCCGCCGCGGGAGTTGACGCTCGAAGGTGCGCTCGAGTATATCGAGGACGATGAACTGATCGAGATCACGCCGGCGGCGATTCGCTTGAGGAAAGCGACGTTGAGCGCGACCGATCGGAAGCGGGTGACGCGGAATCAGAAGAAGGAGCGCGAGAGCGCGTCGGCGTGATCACCATCGTCTGACGGGAACTGGCGGGCGCCATGCGCGTTTCACGTCATGCGGCTCGGAGGTTGCTGGGGGCGATACGCGACGACGCGTTGATGGATTGACGGGTTGCTTGATCCAATGGCGATGCGAATGCCCGGTGCGCCAGGCAGCGGGCTGACAGGCCGGTACCAATTCACGGAGAGCACGACAATGTGGGGAGAAGTCGGCGCGTCGGAGTTCATCGGCGCGACTGAGGTGTTCGCGATGAACGGTGGTGGGATGTTCGCGGCGCCGCGCCGTCCGGTGGAGGGTTCGGACGACGAGGAAGACGAAGTCGACGACGATGGTCTCGAGGAGTTCGACGAGGACGAGCTGGACGCGGACCTCGACGAAGACCTCGAAGATGACGAGGATGAGGAAGAGGACGACGATCTCGACGACGACGAGGATGACTTCGACGACGACGAGGACGATTTCGACGACGATCTCGACGACGAGGACGACGAGCTCGACGAGGACGAGGAAGAGGAGGACTGAACCGCCGGCTGGCGCTGGTGTATCAGTGAGATTGGTGGTGGCGGCGTGGGGTGGTGCGGGTGATTCGGGAATGCTGAATTTGTCTGATCTTTCCCCCTTGTAATCGCCGATTGGTCTGCTATAATACCTGTCCCCCGCGGTGCGGGGGCTGAAGTGGAAAGTGAGTGACGCTGATTGAAAATCGAGTGATGTATCGTGCGAGGCTCTTGTTGATCCGCTGTCTTTCGTGGGCAGCGGGGAGAGAAACAACACGATTCTGAAATGATTCCGGACACTGGCTTCAGGCCAAGTGTCTGATGACAGTGTTCGGGGAGCTACATCGAACTATCCATTGGAGAGTTTGATCCTGGCTCAGGACGAACGCTGGCGGCGTGCTTAACACATGCAAGTCGAGGGCGGGGAGCAATCCCCGACCGGCGAACGGGTGCGTAACACGTGAGCGACCTTCCGTCTTCTGGGGGATAGCCGGCC
>DASSZC010000395.1:0-2055 GCA_035702925.1 Gemmatimonadaceae bacterium
TGCGCCATCGGCCGTCCCTTCCAGACGTGGCGATGCAGCCAGAGCCCACCGTCCATCGCGTGGATCATCCCCGCGCGCCGATCGGTGAACTCACGGTATCGCGGCGGGTCGCGGCGCACAGGTACGCCGTTGTTGGCGGGATCGGGATGCGCGGCGTCCATCACGCCGCGCACTCGGCTACCGGCAGCTGATCTGCGACTCCGTCGTGGCCGGCGGCAGGGGAGCGACGCTCCCTTCGTACAGCGCGCACTTCAGCGGATAGGACTCGGGGTGCGTCACCGATGCCGACCACCCCTGGTTGCTCGCTTCCGGGATCGTGACGATGACGCCGGGCGACCCGCGGAAGTTGAGCGAGTCGAGCGCGGTGCTGTAGTGGCCGTTCGAATAGAAGAACGACTCTTCCGCCGTCGCGAGGTTGCGAAGGTCGGTGCGCAGCGCGGCCGAGTGCCCCTTGCCCTTCGTGTTCTTGAAGCGCGGAATCGCCATCGCCGCGAGAATCGCGAGGATGACGACCACGACCATCACTTCGATGAGCGTGAACCCCGCTCGGGGCGATCGCATGGGACGTCAAGCTTGGGAATGCCCTGCCGGATGCAGGGCGGGGTGCAGCCTCCGGATTAGACGCTTCCAATGCGCAAAAGTCACCAATTTGTCCCGTGAGCCGCATCACATTTTTGTCTCGACCCAGTTCGCGCCTGTCCCGATATCGACCACGAGTGGTACCGAGAGCTCGGCGGCCTGCTCCATGTTGTCCCGCACGAGCGCCTCGAGCGATTCCAGCTCCTCGGGGGGCGCCTCGAACACCAGCTCGTCGTGCACCTGGAGGATCATCGTGCTCGCCAGCTTCTGCTCGAGGAGGGCACGATGGATCCGGATCATCGCGATCTTGATCAGGTCCGCGGCCGATCCCTGGATCGGTGAGTTGGTCGCCGTCCGTTCGCCGAACGCGCGAATGTTGAAGTTCCGGTCGCGAAGCTCCGGGATGTAGCGGCGCCGGCCGAAGATGGTCTGCACGTACCCCTGCGCGCGCGCCAGCTCGACCATCGAATCGAGGTATTTGCGAATTCCCTCGAAGCGCTCGAAGTAGCGCGTGATGAACTCCTTCGCTTCGGCGTGCGCGACGCCGAGCTGCCGCGACAGCGCGTGCGCCCCCTGCCCGTAGATCGTCGCGAAGTTGATCGTCTTCGCGCGCCCGCGCATCTCCGAGGTGACCTCGGCCAGCGGGACGTCGAAGATCAGCGCGGCGGTCTGCCGGTGGATGTCGCCACCGCTCTGGAAGGCGGTCACGAACGCCGGGTCGTGCGAGAGGTGGGCGAGCAACCGCAGCTCGATCTGCGAGTAGTCGGCGGAGAGCAGCGTCCATCCCTGCCGGGGAACGAAGCCGCGCCGGATGTCGCGCCCGAGCTCCCGGCGGATCGGAATGTTCTGGAGGTTCGGGTCGCTCGACGACAGTCGCCCCGTCGATGCGACCGTCTGGTTGAACGACGTGTGAATGCGCGAGGTGTGCGGACTCACCATCGTCGGGAGCGCATCGATGTACGTGCTCTCCAGCTTCGACAGCTCGCGATATTCCATCAGCAGCGACGGCAGCGCATGTCCCGCCTCGGCGAGCTCCTGCAACACGCTCGCGTCGGTGGAGGGACCGGTCACCGTCTTCTTCAACACTGGCAGTCCGAGCTTCTCGAACAGGATCTCGCGTAGCTGCGGGTTGGAGTTGATGTTGAACTCCGTCCCGGCCGCCTCGTAGATCAGCTTCTCGACGCGCTCGCGCTCCGCCTGGAAGCGCGTCTTGAGCGACTTGAACCACTCGCGGTCGATCGACACTCCCGCCCACTCCATCTCGGCGAGCACCTCGACGAGCGGCATCTCGATCTCGTTGAGCAGCCGCGTCAGCGCATGCGCCTCGAGCTGCGGCTCGAAGAGCGCGCGCAGTCGCAGCGTCATGTCGCCGTCCTCGCACGAGTAGTCGCGCGCGCAGTCGATCGGCACCTGGTCGTACGGGATCGCCGCGCGCCCCTTTCCACAGAGCTCGTCGAACGACGTCATCCGGTGATC
>DASSZC010000093.1:0-3468 GCA_035702925.1 Gemmatimonadaceae bacterium
AACCACGCGACCTTCCGCGGGCAGGGTGGGGAGGAGCTGATCATCGGCGCCGTCCCCGCGCCTAACGGTACGCGGGTGACCGGCTCGACGTACCTCTTCGACGCGCAGGTCGCGCGCTTCTTGGCGACGCTCCCGTCCGTCGAGGGCGTCGACGCGCCCCCGCGCACCGGGGCGAGCGCCGCATGACCGCCCGTCCATTCGTGTCGGAGCTGCGTACCCGCGACGGTGCGCTGCGCATCGGGAGCGGGACGCCGACGATGACGCTGCGCGTCGAGGCTCCGGAGGTGTGGGACGCGGTGATCGTCGAGACGACGCCGTCGGCACCCGTGTCCGAGCTGAAGCGCGCGGCGCTCACCGCGCTGCTCGGGGCGAAGGCGAAACCGGACGATTTCGTGCTCAAGCTCCGCGGTTTCGAGGTGCTGAACGAGGACGTCTCGCTCGCCGAGGCGGGCGCGATCGAGGGGTCGATCTTCCTCGTGACGTATCGCCGCCGCCGCCCCGTGCGTTGAGACGGCGCAGCTGAGCGACGTCGCATTCATCTCCCACTCGGACTGCGGGCGGCACGACACCGGGTGGGGGCACCCCGAACACGTCGGCCGCCTGCGGGCGATCCCGCGTGCCCTGCGCGACGAGCACGAGCTGTTCTTCGCCGTTAGGCACCTCGAGGGCCGCCACGCGACGGTCGAGGAGCTCGCGCTCGCCCACGACCCGGGCTATGTGGCGCTCGTCCGCGAGACCGCGCTCGCCGGGGGCGGCCGCTTCGACAGCGACACCGTCGTCAGCGAGGGCTCGTGGGACGCGGCTCGCGCCGGAACCGGTTGTGTCCTCGACGGGGTCGACCTCGCGTTCGCCGACGGGACGCGCAGCTTCTGCGCGGTGCGTCCGCCCGGGCACCACGCGCTCCACGACCGGGCGATGGGGTTCTGCCTCTTCGGCAACGTCGCCATCGCCGCGAAGTATGCGCGGAAGCGGCACGGCGCCGATCGCATCCTGATCGTCGACTGGGACGTCCATCACGGCAACGGCACGCAGGCGCTCGTCGAGGACGAGGCGTCGATTCACTTCGTGTCGATGCACCAGTGGCCATGGTATCCGGGGACCGGGGCCGCCGACGATCGGGGTCCGCACCGGTCGGTCTGGAACGTGCCTATGCCGGCAGCGCGCCCGCGCGCCGAGTACGTCGGTGCGCTCCAGCGGGCGGTCGACGCGGCGACGTCGGGGTGGACGCCCGACCTCGTCATCATCTCGGCGGGCTTCGATTCGCTGCGCGGGGACCCGCTCGGTGGCTTTACCCTCGAGATCGAGGACATGGTGGAGCTGACGCGATTCCTCGTCGATCGCTCGGAGTCCTGGTGTGGGGGGCGCGTCGTCAGCGCGCTCGAGGGCGGCTACGCCCCGGAGCGGCTCGGGCCGGCGGCCGTCGCCCACCTCGGCGCGCTGCGCTGACCGCGCCGCCTCGATCTTATGACGGCCCCATCCCGCTGGTATCTTTCGAGAATGCGCTCGCATTCCGCCCGAGGGGCGGCCGTTCGATGACCGACGCCGGACGTGTCCCGCCAGCGCCCGCGGTGCTCCGCCTCGTCCAGATGGCGGTGCTCGGCCGGTGGCGCGCGACCGGCGAGGAGCTCTACCGCGAGGTCGCCCAGCTCACCGAAGCGGCGCCGGGACGCGAGCTGCTCGTCTCCGGCTCCGGTGACGGGGTCACCGCCGAGTGGCTCGCGGTGCGTACCGGCGCGACGGTCATCGGCGTCGATCCCGACGGCGAACGCATCGAGGCAGCCGAGCGCCGCGCCCGCGAGGCGCTCCGCGGCGCGACCCTCAGCTACCAGCTCGCTCCGCTCGAGGACCTCCCGTACGAGAACGAGGTCTTCGACGCGACCGTCGGCGAGCCGAGCATCGCCGCGATCACCGAGCCCGGGCGGGCGATCGCCGAGATCGCGCGCGTGACGAAACCGTTAGGCGTGATCGTCCTCCTCCAGCCGACGTGGAGCTCGGAGATCAAGGGGCCGGCGCGCGAGATGCTCGTCGAGCGACTCGGGCTCCGGCCGCGGATGCTCGTCGAGTGGAAGCAGATGATGCGCGAGGCGGGGATCGTCGAGCTGCAGGTGCAGGACTGGACGAGCGGCGGGCCAGCGCGTCCATCGGGAACGATGAAGGCGGTCGACACCTCGGAGCTGACCTGGCAGCAGAAGGCGCAGATCGTCGGGCGCGCCTGGCGGCGGTGGGGGTGGCGTGAGGCACGCACCGCGGTCGAGCGGGAGACGACGTTGCTCCGAGAGCTGTCGCGCGAGCGGGCGATCGGGTTCCAGCTCCTCAAGGGGGTCAAGTGGCCGCATCCGAAGACCGCGTGAGCGCCCCCGCCGGCGGCGACGCCGCCAGGCCCCCGGCCGTGCTGCCTAACGGTGGGGGGGACGGATCGGCCGCGCTGCGCGCGCAGAACATCCCGCGCACCTTCTATCGCGACGCGAACGGGCAGTCGTTCCGCGACATCGGCCCGCGGGAGATGGCCGAGGTCGTGGCGAAGGGGACCGGTGCGCTCTGGGTCGACATCGACAGCACCAACCGGCACCAGCACGCCTTCCTCGAGAAGGTGTTCAGGTTCCACCCCCTGGCGATCGAGGATACCCTCAATCCCTCGTCGCGCGTGAAGCTCGAGGAATACGACGGCTACCTCTTCGCGATCGTGCGCGGGGTCCGCTTCCTCGAGGAGACCGACGACCCGTACGACATCTCGACCTTCAACCAGTACTTCTTCCTCGGGAAGAACTACCTGGTGACGGTGCACGGCGAGCCTTCTCCCAGCATCATGCAGGTCACGACGCGCCTCGAGCGGAACCCGGAGCTGACCAACCCGCACCCGGCGCGGCTCATGCACGCGCTGATGGACGCCGAGGTCGATGGCTTCTTCCCGATCCTCGACCAGATCGACGAGTTCGTCGACGGGCTCGAGGAGCGGGTGTTCGCGAACTTCGAGGAGGGCGCGCTCCGCGACATCTTCGCCGTGAAGCGGCTGGTCCTCGGGCTGCGGCGGCATCTCTCGCCGCAGCGCGAGGTGTTCAACGTCTTCACCAACCGCCCCACCCCGTACATTCCGCCGGATGTGCAGGTCTACTTCCGCGACGTGTACGACCACGTGCTGCGCATCAACGACTCGCTCGAGACCTATCGCGAGCTGCTCAGCAGCACCCTCGACAGCTACCTGTCGCAGGTGTCGAACCGGCTCGGCAAGATCACGCTCGGGCTGTCGGTCGTGGCGACGATGAGCATTCCCTTCGTCGTGATCAGCGGGATGTGGGGGATGAACTTCGATCACATCCCGCTTTCCGACGTGCACAACGGCTTCTGGTGGATGCTCGCCCTGCAGCTCGGACTCGGCGTCGCGCTCGTGCTCGGGCTGCGCAAATGGAGATTGATGTGAGCGAAGGCCTGGTGCTCTACGGGATAGCGTTGCTCGACGGCGTCGACACG
>DASSZC010000182.1:0-9941 GCA_035702925.1 Gemmatimonadaceae bacterium
GACGTCGGCGAACTCGCAGCCGACGGCGCCGGCGCCGACGATGATGATCGACTTCGGGGCCTTCTCGAGGACGAGCGCCTCGTCGGAGGAGATGACCGTGGTCTTGTTCAGCTCGAGCCCGGCCTGCGGGAGGCCCTTCACGCGCGAGCCGGTGGAGATGACGAGGGCCTTCTTCGCCTCGTGCTTCTCCTCCTTCCCGTCTCCCCCCTTCACGGTGACCGCGTTCTTGCCGGTGACGCGCCCCTCGCCCTTGATCCAGGTGACCTTGTTCTTCTTGAAGAGGAACTCGACGCCCTTGGAGTTCTGGGTGCTGACGGCGCGCGAGCGCTTCATCGCGACGCCGAAGTCGAGCTTCACCTCACCAACGTTGACGCCGAAGTCGGCGGCATGCTTGACGTGATTGGCCATCGACCCCGCCTCGAGCAGCGCCTTGGCCGGGATGCACCCCCAGAGGACGCAGGTACCGCCGAGCCCTTCGCGCTCGATGACGGCCACGGAGAATCCGAGCTGGGCGGAGCGGATCGCGCCCACGTAACCGGCGGGGCCGCCGCCGAGGAAGATCACGTCGAAGCTTGCCATGGTTCTGAAGTTCCGAGAGAGGAAGTTTATCTCGAGCTGGAGAAAAAGCTAATCCGATCGCCAAGCGGGCCTCAACACGTGGTGCGAGAAGGGCGGCAGAGGACACCGGCACGTCAAGCAAACAGGAGCCACGGAGAGCACGGAGCGGTTGCGGTTAACGGCAACAGCTTGAGCTGCATGTTGACAGGAGCCACGGCGGCAGGAGGGCTCTGATCAAACCGCTCCGTGCTCTCCGTGGCTCCTGTAAATCTGCAGTTCAAGCAGTTGCGGCGAACACGACGCGTTCCGCGCCCCTTACGGCTCCGGTTACTCAACGGTGCACGAGACTTAGAACACGAGCATCAACGGGTTCTCGAGCATCCGCCGCAGCGTCTGCATGAACTTCGCGCCGACCGCGCCATCGACCACCCGATGGTCGCAGCTCATCGTGATGCGCATGCGCTTCTGCACGACGATGTCGTCGTCGACGACGATCGGCTTCTCTTCCACCGCGCCGATCGCGAGGATCGCGACCTCCGGCGGGTTGATGATCGCGGTGAACTGGTCGATGCCGAACATGCCGAGGTTCGAGACGGAGAAGGTCGAGCCGGTGTACTCCTCGGGCTTCAGCTTCCGCTCGCGCGCCCGCTTGGCCAGCGACTTCGCCTCGGCGCTGATCTCGCTCATCCGCTTCTGGTCGGCGTCGAAGATCACCGGGACGATCAGCCCATCGTCGGTGGCGACGGCCATGCCGAGGTGGACGCGGTTGTGGTAGCGGATCTTGTCGCCGAGCCAGTGCGCGTTCACTTCGGGGTGCTGCGACAGCGCGGTGGCGACGGCCTTGAGGACGATGTCGTTGAAGGAGACCTTGTACTCCTCCCCGGTCTCGAGCATCGCGTCGCGCAGCTCGCTCGCCTTCGAGAGGTCGATCTCGGCGGTGAGGTAGAAGGTCGGGATCGGGCCGATGGACTCGGAGAGGCGACGAGCGATCGTCTTCCGGATCTGCGTCAGCGGTGCGTCCTCGAAGTCGGCATCGCTGCGCGGACGAACGGGCGTCGCGGCGCGAGCGGCAGCCTGGCCACCGCCGGCGACGGCACCCTCGATGTCGCGCTTGACGATACGGCCGCCCGGGCCGGAGCCCTGCATCGCGCCGAGATCGACGCCGCGCTCGGAGGCGAGACGGCGGGCGAGCGGCGAGGAGCGAACGCGGCCGCCGTTCCCCTGGCTCGCGTTAGGCGCCGGCTGCTGCGCGCCGGGGCCGGGGGACTGCGCGGCGGTACCGGCCGCCTTCTGCTGCGGTGGCATCGACGCTTCGCCCTGCGACTGGGCGGGGGTCCGCGGCACGCTCGACGCCCCCGCGCTCTCCTGTCCCTTGGCAACGACCTGCTCGGCGGGCTTGGCCGCGGGGGCGGCTGCGCCGCCACCGGCACCACCGCCCGCGCCGGCGACGAGCGCGTCGATGTTCTCGTCAGCGCCGGCGATGACGCCGACGAGCTGGCCGACTGGAGCGGGAGTTCCCTCGGCGAGGACCTGCTTGCGCAGGACGCCATCGGCGCGGGCGACCAGCTCCATCACCGCCTTGTCGGTCTCGACTTCGGCGAGGGGCTCGCCGCTCTTCACGGCGTCGCCCTCCTTCTTCAGCCATTTGACCAGCCGCCCCTCCTCCATGGTGGGGGAGAGCGCTTCCATCACGACTTTGGTGGCCATTCTCGGGTGCTCGTCGGGTGGTCGAAAACGTCAGGCGATGTACATGACTTTCTTTACCGCCGCGATCGCCTTGGCGAGGTCGGGCTTGGCGGCCTTCTCCAGCGTCTTCGCGTACGGCATCGGGACATCTTCCTGGTGGACGCGGACGACGGGCGCGTCGAGGTCGTCGAAGCACTCGCGCTGGATGTAGTCCACGACCTGGGCGCCGACGCCGCAGACCTCCCAGCCTTCCTCGAGGACGACGGCGCGGTTCGTCTTGCGCACGCTGTTGGTGATCGTCTCCACGTCCATCGGGCGGATCGTGCGGAGGTCGACCACGTCGCACTCGACCCCTTCCTTCGCCAGCGCGTCGGCGGCCTGCAGCGCGACGAGGATCATCTTCCCGTGGGTGATGATCGAGCAGTGTCCGCCCTCGCGTTTCACCTCGGCCTTGCCTAACGGGATGACGTAATCCTCGTCGGGCACCTCGCCCTTGGTGTTGTAGAGCATCTCGCCCTCGAGGAACACCACCGGGTTGTCGTCGCGGATGGCGGCCTTGAGCAGCCCCTTCGCGTCGTAGGGCGTGCCCGGGGCGACGACCTTCAGGCCGGGGATGTGGGCGAGCCACGACTCCCACGCCTGCGAGTGCTGGCCGGCGAGCTGCAGCGCCGCGCCGTTAGGCCCGCGGAACACCATCGGCATTCCGTACTGCCCGCCGGACATGTAAAGCGACTTCGCAGCGACGTTGACGACCTGGTCGATCGCCAGCAGGGCGAAGTTCCAGGTCATGAATTCTATGATTGGACGGAGCCCCACCATCGCCGCGCCGACGCCGACCCCGGCGAAGCCGAGCTCCGTGATCGGCGTGTCGACCACGCGCATCTCACCGAACTCCTGGAGCAGCCCCTTCGAGACCTTGTAGGCACCCTGGTAGACCGCGACCTCCTCACCCATGAGGAAGACCCGGTCGTCACGCTTCATCTCTTCGCGGAGCGCCTGGTTGAGCGCGTCCCGGTAAGTCATCACTGGCATCTGTATCGTTCTCCCGTCAGGCGCTCGTAGTGGCGTGCTCGTCGCTCGTCGTGTCGACGAGCACGTCCTGGTAGAGCGCCTCGAGCGGTGGCTCCGGGCTCTGGTCGGCGAAGTCCCACGCGTCCTGCACTTCCTTCTTCAACTCCTCGTCCAGCTTGGCGACGTACGCGTCGTCGATCTCGCCGGCTTCCTGCATCGAGCTGCGAAGCAGCACGATCGGGTCGCGGCGCATGTGCTCCTCGAGCTCCGCCTTCGAGCGGTAGGTCCCGCTGACGGCGTCGGACATCGAGTGGCCCATGAAGCGGTAGGTCCGGATCTCGAGCAGCGTCGGGACCTTCTCCTTGCGCGCGCGCTCGACCGCCTCCGTCACCGCCTTCCGCACCTCGAAGACATCCTGCCCGTCGCACTGCGAGCGGGGCATGTTGTACGCCGCGCCGCGCTCGTAGATGTCGTGGATCGCCGAGGCGCGCTCGAGCGAGGTGCCCATCCCGTAGCGGTTGTTCTCGATGATGTACACGACCGGCAGCTTCCAGAGGCCGGCCATGTTCAGCGCCTCGTGGAAGGCACCGGTGTTCACCACCGACTCGCCCATGAAGCAGACGATGACCTGGTCGCCGCCGCGGTACTTGATGGCGAAGCCGACGCCAGTCGCGATCGGCACATGTCCGCCGACGATGCCGTGACCGCCGAGGAAGTTGTGCTCCTTGGAGAAGAGGTGCATCGAGCCGCCCTTTCCGCCGGAGCATCCGTCCTTGCGGCCGAACAGCTCGGCCATGATCGACCGCGCCGAGATCCCGCGGGCGAGCGCCTGACCGTGGTCACGGTACGTCGTGATGATGTAGTCGTCCGGACGGAGGATCGAGAGCGTCCCGGTGCTGACCGCTTCCTGCCCGATGTAGAGGTGGCAGAAGCCGCCGATCTTGCCTAACGCGTAGGCCTCGGCGCAGCGCTCCTCGAAGCGTCGCTGGAAGAGCATCGAGCGGAGCAGCTCCTTCCGGAGCTCGACGTCGCCGCGGATGGCGTCGGAGCTCGAGGCCGCGCCATTGCCGGCGGCCGCCTTGCGGGATGGCGCGGCAGCCGCCGTCGCACCGTTATCGGATTTCTTCTTGGTTGCCATGATGTCCTGAATGATGGAGCTGGGCGAGCCGCGTCAGACGCCGGCGGCCTGCACCTGCTCCCATGCATGATAGCTCGAGCGAACCAGCGGTCCGCTCTCGACGTGGCGGAATCCCATCTCCATCCCCGCCTCGTAGAGCGAGCGGAACTCCCCCGGGGTGTAGTAGCGGTCGAGCGCGATGTGAGCGTCGGACGGGCGCAGGTACTGCCCGAGCGTGAGGATGTCGACGTCGACGGTGCGCAGGTCGCGCATCGTGGCCAGCACCTCCTCGATCGTCTCGCCCATGCCAAGGATGATTCCCGTCTTCGTCGGGATGTCGGGAGCGTAGCGCTTCGCCGTGCGAAAGATGTTCAGCACCCGCTCATAGCGACCACCGGGACGGGCCTTCTTGTACAGCCGGGGGACGGTCTCGGTGTTGTGATTGTAGATCTCGGGTCTCGCGTCGAGGACCGCGTGAATCGAGCTCTCCTTCCCCTGGAAGTCGGGGACGAGCACCTCGACCGAGCACCCCGGCAGCCGGTCATGGATCTGCCGGATCGTCTCGGCGAAGATGTATGCGCCGAAGTCGGGAAGGTCGTCGCGGTCCACCGAGGTGATTACCGCATGGCGCAGGCCCAGCTCGGCGATCGCGGTCGCCACCCGGGAGGGCTCGGCGATGTCGTACTTCGGCGGCCGCCCGTGGGCGACGGCGCAGTAGGCGCAGTTCCTCGTGCAGACGTCGCCGAGGATCATGAACGTCGCGGTGCCGTGGTTCCAGCACTCGCCGAGGTTCGGGCAGTGCGCTTCCTCGCACACCGTATGGAGGTCGAGCTCGCGCATCAGCCCCTTGAGCCGCGCGTAAGTCTCGCCGCCGGGAGCTTTCACCTTGAGCCACGACGGCTTCCGCTCGGGAAGCGCCGGAGCGCGGTGGCGGCCCATGATCTGGTAGAACATCTCGCCCATGTGGCGGGGAGTGCGGTTCGCGGGGCGCGCCGGCACGCGGGAAACGCGGCGGACGCAGGAGGCAACCGATTGGAAGCCAATAATCTAGAAGGCGGCGCGGACAGGGTCTACCCGCCGAACCTGGCGACGGCGAACGCACTCAGGTCGAAGCCAGCGTCGTCGCCGGCGATGAGCGCCGCGAGGCAGTCGGCGGCGAGCGGCGAGATGAGCACGCCGTTGCGCGAGTAGCCGCAGGCGTAGAGCAGCGCCGGGGCATCAGGATCGCGGCCGAGGATCGGGTAGCCATCGGGGGTCATCGGCCGGAGACCGGCCTCCTGCGCGGCGAACGTGGCGTCGCGTGGCCACTCGCGGAGCAGGGAGCGCGCGGTGGCCGCGAGCGTCGCGGCGCCGCCGGCGGTCGTGTCGGCGCTGAACCCGACTTCCTCGGAGGTCGCGCCGACGAGCATGGTCTCGCCGCGGGGGACGAGGTACCCCCCGGCGCCGAACACTACCTGGCTCAGGGCAGCGCGACCGGCAGCGACGGCGACCTCCCCCTTCACCGGGCGGACGGGAAGGGAGCGCGGGAGGCCGCGGATCCCGCTCACCCACGCTCCGCAGGCGATGACGACGCGGGAGGCCGCCGCCCGCGTTCCGTCGTCGAGCGTCACGCTGCCCGCGGGCGCATCCACGCTCGTTACGGTCGCGCGAACCACGGTGATGCGCGGGCTCAGTCGCACCGCGTCGCCGAGCGAGGCGCGCAGCGTACGCACGTCGATCGCGCCATCATGCGGGTGATGCAACGCTCCGGCGACGGGAACGAGCGCTCCCTCGAGCGCGGCTACGTCGGAAGCGTCGAGGACCTTCGCGTCAGGGAGCGCAGCGGCACGGGCACGCAGCTCGGCGAGGTGCGTGTCGTTGAGCGCGATCTCCAGCGCGCCGAGCACCGTTGGGACATGGATGCCGGTGCTCTCGCGCAGCTCGGCGAGGAAGCCGGGGAAGCGGTCGCGCGCGGCGAACATGAAGCGACCGACGCGCCCGCCCTTGGGCCCGCGCCCGATCGAGGGGCCGAGCACCCCCGCCGATGCCCGGGACGCGGCGCCTCGATGGTCGCCGTCGACGAGCGTGACGGTGAGCCCGCGACGGGCGCAGGCCAGCGCGGTGGTGACGCCGGCCAGCCCGCCCCCGACGATGATGACGTCAGCAGCCGGCACCGTTGTCGCGGTGCGAGGGGGCTGGCGAAACTCCATGGAAGGGTGCTTCGTAAAGGCAAACGTCCACCACGCGGGGAGTCCCCATGTTTCGCTCGTTCTTGACGCTCGGTGTCGTCGCCCTCGTCGGCATCGTCGCCTTCAAGTTGATCCTCGGCACTGCCGTCGGGCTGTTGTTCTTCCTGATCAGCTTCGCCATCAAGGCGCTGATCGTCGGCGCGGTGCTCTACTTCATCGTCGCGCTGTTCAGCCCCGACACGATGCGCCGCTGGAAGGAGCGCTGGTCCAGGCCGTAACGAACTGCTGGCCCCCGACAGCATCCCCCCGCAGAAGCCCCCGCTCGCGATCATCGCGAGCGGGGGCTCTCGTTATGCCGGCTCGTCGATCTTCGACGCGATCGCCCAGGCGAGGAGCGGAACCATGATCTCGTGGTGCCCGGTGATCTCGTAGCCCTTCCCGCCGTGGAGGGTCGGGCGCTGGACGACGTTCATCCGCGGGCGGTAGTGCCGCTGCATGTCGAGGTCGCAGCTGGTGAAACCGTTAGGCGAGCCGTCCCCGCTGAGGTTGCGGGCGATCGTCAGCGCCTTGAGGAAGACCTCGGGCATGATCACCGCGCTGCCGAGGTTGAGGACGACGCCCCCATCGTCCAGCCGCACCAGGGAGTGGGCGAGTCGGCGGAAGTCGCGATGGCTGGTGTCGCCGATGGCGGCCCCGCTGGCGGCGGGGTGCTGGTGAATGATCTCCGCGCCTAACGCGGCATGCACCGTCGCCGGGACGCCGAGACGCCAGGCGTTGAGGAGCACCGAGAGCTCGGGGTGCACCAGCTCCCCGGCGTCGAGGGCGCGACCGACCGCTTCGCCCATCCCCTGGCCGGCCTTCATCCCCGCGATGAACGCCTCGTTCAGCTCACGCCCCGTCTCCTCGGCCATCCCGAACGTGCCGTCGCGCAACCCGGCGGCGACGTCTTCCGAGGTGCCGCCGAAGCGCGCGATCTCGTAGTCGTGGATCGCCGCCGAACCGTTCATCGCGAGGTGCGTGATCACGCCGCGCCGCATCAGGTCGATGAGCACCGGGGCGAGCCCGGTCTTCACGACGTGGCCGCCGAGCATGACGACGACGCCGCGCTCGCGGCGGTAAGCACGGACGATCGCGTCGACGACGGCGAGGAAGTCGCGGGCGACGAGAACGTCAGGCAGGGCACGCAGAAACGCGCCGAAGGAGCGATCGGTCCCCGGCGGGGAGGCGAACTCCTCGGCGCGAACCTTGTTCGGCCGGCGAGCGATCGGGATCGTGCGGATCGCGGAGAGATCGGCCTCGCCGCGATCGGGGATCCCGCCTGACGCTACTGCGCCTGGCTCGGGGGTGGGCGGTACGATTTGAGGTACAGGTTGAGGGACCCGAACGACAGCTTCGACTTCATCTGCAGCATGATGTGGCGATCGTCATCCGAAAGCCAGACCTCGGCCTGCCCGTTCTCCGAGAAGATTCCCTTCGACTTGATGCTCGGGCGAATCACGATCGCGTCGAACGTCCCCGCCGGGACCTTGATCTTCTCCTTGCGCAGCACGGTGATCTTCACCGGGTTGCGATCGGGGCGGAAATAGCGATCGAACTCGTAGGTCTTCCCGACTTCGAGGGGGACCGTGCGAATGAAGTAGAGGAACGAGCCATCGTCGAGCGGCTGTCCGACCGACGGCTTCTCCGGCTTGTCGTCCTCGATGTACGAGGGGCGGTCCGGATAGATCTCGAAGGTGCGCTCGCGATCGCGGCGACCTTCGTTGATGTCCTGCTTGTGGCGGAGGGAGGAGAGCGTGGTGGTCTCGATCCAGCTCTCGAAGCGGTCGTCGACCTTGTAGAAGAAAGTCCCGCCCTTCACCCGGAACATGATGTGCCAGGTCGGGCGGTTGCGGACGTTCTCGTTGCCGAGGACTTCCATCGAGCCGCCGCCGACGTGCATCGGGCCGAACTTCACGTCGTAGTCGAGGCGCTCGCCGACGGCGAAAGGCACCGGCATCGCCGCCGAGGCGATCGGCGCGGCGGCGGGCGCCTGCGCGTGCAAGGGAGCGTGGTGAACACCGAGCGCCACTGCGACGCTGAGCAAACGGGAAATGTTGGTCATGGAGCTTGAGCTGCCTCCCGGCGCGGTTGCGGGGCGATCGTGCGTGCCGATCGCCCGAAACGGTAAAGATCCTTGGCCACCGCCCACGGGCGGACCCGGCTCTCCCTTGTGCGGAGATCGTGCCGGGCTTCAAGTGGCGCGGTCTCGATACGCCGCGCGAGGGGGGCTGTTCGAAGCAGGAGCTCGACGTTCCCAGCCCACCCGTCGTTGGCGATCAGTCGACCATCGCCAAGCGACTTCAGCAGGTCGCGGACCACCGAGACGCGGTAAAGGCGCAGGGTGCTGAATGGGTCCGCGACTCCAGGTACCCGAACAAAAGGCTTGATGATCCAGGGAGCGAGCCGACGGAGGTTTCTTTCGGGTCCCTTCGGGTACTGTTTGTAATCGTGCTCACCAATCACGATGTCCGCGCCGCCTTCGAAACGCTTCACGAGCTCGGGGAGGCTCTCCGGCTGGTCGGTGAAGTCGCCCTGCATGGTGACCAGCGCATCGCGGCGGGGGTAGCGGGTCCGCGCGGAGGCTTCGCGCAGGAGCGCGTCCATGGCGGCCGCGTAGCCGACCTTTCCTGGCCCGCCGAGGATCGTAAGGGGGAGGACCTTCGTGTACGGCTCGAGGGTGTCGCGGGTCGCATCGGTGCTGCCGTCGTCGAAGACGAGCACTTCGTACTCGCGCGAGTAGTCCTGGAAGACCTTCCGGATGCGCCACAGGAGCACACCGATGGTCTCGGCTTCGTTGTACGCGGGGATGCAGAGGTAGAGCACAGTCGCTGGGTTCGGGAGTCGTCCGGAATCTAGCGCCTCTCCCTGCCGCGCGAGCCATCCCGCTCGAGTCAGACCCCCGCGGGCACCCGCGCGGCGAGCACGGTGCCGTACACTTCCTCGGTCCCGCGCACCATCGATTCGACGTCGAACTCCGCGGCGCGGACCGGGCCGAGGTTGCCTAACCGCCGGCGGAGGGATTCGTCGGTGATCAGCATGGAGGCGGCGTCGGCAAAGGCGGCGGTATCGCCGGCCGCGACGAGCAGCCCGTTGCGCTCGTGCTGAACCAGCTCGACGAGCCCCCCGACCGCGAAGGCGACGGGAGGGAGTCCGAGCGCCATCGCATCGACGACGGCCGTTCCCAGCCCCTCGGCGCTCGACGGATGCAGCAGGATGTCGAGCCCCGACATCGCGGCGTGGATTTCGTCGACGAACCCCGCGCGATAGGCATCGAGCCCGCCGATGTTGCACTTCCCGCTCGACTGCCCGCCGAGGAGTACCAGCCGCGCCTTCGCCCGCGCGGCAGCGGGAAGGCGCTGCGC
>DASSZC010000229.1:0-2822 GCA_035702925.1 Gemmatimonadaceae bacterium
CCCGGAAGTGCAGCGGCTGTTCAGCGCACCGAAGGTGAACAAGACGCTGCGCTAGGGCGAGGCAGCGAGCAGGCCAGGAGAAGCCGCCGGGCATCCAGCCCGGCGGCTTCTTCGCGTGCTCTCGGTTGAGTCGAGGGTGCCCGGGGACTAGCTTTAAAGGATGCATTTTCCCCGGGAAGAGCGGTCGTGAAAGTCGGCGTCATCACGCTCGGCTGCGACAAGAACACCGTCGATAGCGAGCGATACGCGGCCGCACTGGTCGCTCGCGGCGCGGAGATGACCACCGACCTCGGCGAGGCCGGGATCATCGTCATCAACACCTGCGGCTTCATCGACGCGGCGAAGAAGGAATCGATCGACGCGATCGTCGAGGCGGGGCGCTACAAGGACGGAGGCAGCTGCCGCGCGGTCGTCGCCGTCGGCTGCATGGTGCAGCGGCACAAGGCGGAGCTCGAGGAGGCGCTTCCCGAGGTGGACCTCTTCCTCGGCTCGTCCGAGGTCGATCGCCTGCTCCCCGAGCTCGAGGAGCGCGGGCTCCTCGACGAGCCGATCGAGATCCATCCGGGTGAGCGCATCTTCACCGGCGAGCTTTCGCACGTTCGCTACCTGAAGGTGAGCGAGGGGTGCGATCACGGCTGCGCCTTCTGCGCGATCCCCCTGATGCGCGGCAAGCACCGCTCGTTCGCGCTCGACGAAGTCGTGCGCGAAGCGCAGCTGCTCGAGATGCAGGGCGCCCGCGAGTTGAACCTCGTCGCGCAGGATCTCGCGCACTACGGCCGCGACCTGCGCGACGGCAGCGGCCTCGCCTCGCTCCTGCGCGCGCTCGTCGCCGGGACGACGGTGCCATGGATCCGCATGCTGTACCTCTACTCGACCGGGATCACCCCCGAGCTGCTCGAGACCGTCGCCCGCGAGCCGAGGATCGTGCCGTACCTCGACATGCCGATGCAGCACGCATCGGACGAGGTGCTGAAGCGGATGCGCCGTCCCGAGCGTCGCGCGGTGATTCGCGACCGCGTCGCGCTGCTCCGCGGCACGATCCCGGACGTCGCGCTGCGCACGACCTGCATCGTCGGGTTCCCCGGGGAGACGGAGCGGGACTTCGGGTCGCTGCTCGAGTTCCTCGAGGAAGTGCAGTTCGATCGCGTCGGCGCCTTCACCTACTCGCCGCAGGAGGGGACGCGCGCCTTCGACCTCCGCGACGACGTCCCCGACGAGGTGAAGCGCGAGCGCCTCGAACGGCTCACCGAGCTGCAGCTCGCGATCACCGCCGAGCGTTATGATCGCCGCATCGGGCGGGTGGTGCAGGCGATCGTCGACCGTCCCGCCGACGAGAGCGGGTTCGCCGAGGCGCGCACCGTGTGGCAGGCGGACGACGTCGATGGGATCACGCGCGTCCGCACCGGCGCGACCGCGGGGACGATCCTCGAGGTGCGCATCGACGGGGTCGAGAACGACTACGACTTCGAGGCGACGGCGCTGCGCGTCGTCTCGGCGCCGGTGACGATGGAGCGGCGCGCCGGACGCGCGCTGCCGATGCTGGCGACGACGATCGGGAGCTTCGGCCGTTGAGCGGGGGAGCGGGGACGCGCTCGGCGGAGATCATGCGCCGGGCGCGAACGCTCTTTCCCGGCGGGGTGAGCTCGCCGGTGCGGGCCTTTCGCGGGGTCGACGGTGAGCCGTTCGTCGTCGCGAAGGGGGCGGGGGCGCGGATCTGGGACGTGGACGGCACGGAGTACATCGACTACGTCCTGTCGTGGGGGCCCCTCGTGCTCGGCCACGCGCCGCCAGTCGTCATCGAAGCGTTAGGCAGGACGATGCGCGACGGGACCAGCTTCGGGATCCCGACCGAGCTGGAAGTGCTCCTCGGCGAGGCGGTGCGCGACCGGATGCCGCACGTCGAGATGATGCGCTTCGTGTCGAGCGGGACAGAGGCGACGATGAGCGCGGTGCGCCTCGCGCGGGCGGCGACGCGGCGCGATGCGATCCTCAAGTTCGACGGCTGCTATCACGGCCACGCGGATTCCTTCCTCGTCCGGGCGGGGTCCGGGGTGGCGACGCTCGGCTTGCCGAACTCGCCGGGGGTGCCCGATGCTTTAGCGGCGCTGACGCTCACCGTCGCCTTCAACGATCTCGACGCGGTTCGCGAGCTGTTCGCGTCGCGGGGCGGGGAGATCGCGGCGGTCATCGTCGAGCCGGTGGTCGGGAATGCGGGGCTGATCCTCCCCGAACCCGGTTTCCTGCGCGGGCTCCGCGAGATCACCGCCGCGCACGGCGCGCTGCTCATCTTCGACGAGGTGATGACGGGGTTCCGCGTCGCCTTCGGCGGCGCAGCCGCGCGCTACGACGTGATCCCCGACCTCACCACGTTAGGCAAGGTGATCGGCGGCGGGCTGCCGGTGGCCGCGTACGGCGGGCGGCGTGACCTGATGGAGGCGGTCGCGCCGACGGGCCCCGTCTACCAGGCGGGGACGCTCTCCGGCAATCCGCTGGCGATGGCCGGCGGGTTGGCGACGCTGGCCGCGCTCACCCCGGCGGTGCAGGAGTCGATGGAGCAGCGGACCGCGCGCCTGACGCGCGGTTTCGCCGAGGCCGCGATGCGGCACGGCGTCCCGATGACCGTCGCCCACGCCGGGACGATGTGGGGGTTCTTCTTCCGCGCCGAGCCGGTGCGGTCGTTCGCCGAGGCGAAGACCGCGGACGTCGCCCGCTTCAAGCGCTTCTTTCACGCGGCGCTCGAACGCGGCGTGTACCTCGCCCCGTCGGCGTTCGAGGCGGGGTTCATGTCCGCCGCGCATGGCGACGCGGAGATCGACCTGACC
>DASSZC010000211.1:0-2183 GCA_035702925.1 Gemmatimonadaceae bacterium
TCGCGCAGGCCGAGCGCGAGTGCCTCCCGGTGAGCTGCCAGACGCTGGTCGTCGACGGCGGCGACATGTTTCAGGGAACGCCGGCCTCCAACCTGGCCTTCGGCCGTCCGGTCGCCGAGGTCTACAATGCGATCGGCTACACCGCCGCGGCGCTCGGCAATCACGAGTTCGACTGGGGGCAGGACACCCTGCGCTCGCTCATGCGCGAGGCGCACTACGGGATCCTCGGCGCCAACGTCCGCTACGCCGACGGCCGGGACGTGGAATGGGTGCGCAACGACACGCTGGTGCGGCGCGGTCCGATCACGATCGGGATCATCGGCGTCGCGCTGCGGAGCACCGCGGCCGAGACGCGCCCCGTCAATGTGATCGGGCTGCGCTTCGACGACCCGGCGCCGATCGTGGACTCGATCTCGCGGGCGCTGCGGGCCCGCGGCGCAGACGCGATCGTCGTCCTCGCCCACGCCGGCGCTTTCTGTTCGGGGGAGGGCTCGGTGGGGTGCAAGGGGGATATCGTGGAGCTGGCGCGCGCGCTCACGGCGCCGGTGGACGCGATCGTCAGCGGTCACACGCACTCCCTGGTGGACGTCGCCGTGCGCGGCATCCCGATCGTGCAGGCGTTCAAGAGCGGCCGCGCCATCGGCGTCGTCGACCTCGACGTCCGGCTCGGCGGGCGACGCCTCGCCGCGATGACGACCGACAGCGCGGTGCCGAAGGCGGAGGTGCGCGAGGTACGCACCGCGGACTACACCCCGGAGCCGCGGGTGGACGCGATCGCCCGCCGCGCGGTGGGCGCCGTCGCCGCTCGCGTGGATGCCCCGGTGGCGACGATCGCCGCCACGATGCGCAAGGGAAGGAAGGGAGAGCAGTTCGCGCTCGGCAACCTCCTCGCGGACTCGCAGCGGTGGGCGGGGAAGTCGGACATCGCGTTGATGAACAACGGCGGCATCCGCAGCGAGCTGCGCGCGGGCCAGGCGACCTACGGGTCGCTCTTCGAGGTCCAGCCGTTCGGCAACGTGCTCTATCGGATCACGGCGACTGGTGCCGCCATCCGGCGCTACTTCGAGGCGCTGGGCGACGGCGAAGGACCGGACGAGCACGCGAGCGGCGTCCTCGCGACTTACGACCTGCGCCGCCCCCAGGGATCGCGTCTCGTCTCCCTCACCTTCGCCGACGGCCGGCCGATCGACGACGCGGGGTCGTACACGATCGTGATGAACGACTTCATGGTGACCGGCCGGGACGGGCTGGCGCTGCAGCGCGCCGCGAAGGACACGAAGAACCTCGGGATCGTCGACCTCGACGCACTGGTCGGCTATCTGCGATCGCAGTCCGGCCCCGTGCGTCCCCCCGAGGGGGCGCGAATCGTCGCGGGGGCGAGATGAGCGGCAACGCGAGCTCCGCGCGACTGGCGATGGCGAGCGCGTCGCCGATCGACCGGGAGCTGCTCCGCCGCCTGCCCAAGGCGGAGCTGCACTGTCACCTCGACGGTTCGGTGCGGCCGTCCACGCTGCTCGAGCTGGGCGCCGAGTACGGCGTCGCGATGCCGCGGCAGAGCGCCGACGAGCTGCGCGACTACATGCTGGTGCGCGACGCGCGGAATCTGGAGGAATACCTCGAGCGCTTCGACGTGACCCTCTCCGTCATGCAGACCGAGCGCGCGCTGGAGCGGATCGCCTACGAGCTGGCGGTGGACGCGGCCGACGAGGGGGTGCGCTACATCGAGGTGCGCTACGCTCCCGTGCTCAACGTGCGCGGCGGGCTCGAGCTCGGAGCGGTGGTGGAAGCGCCGCTTCGGGGCCTCGAGCGCGCGGAGCGGGAGCTCGGCATCGTCGGTCGGGTGATCGTCTGCGGGATCCGCAACATGGATCCCGCGGTCTCGTTCGAGCTGGCGAAGCTCGCGGTGGAATACCGCAAGCGCGGCGTCGTCGGGTTCGACCTGGCCGGGGGAGAGCAGGGGAATCCCGCCTCGCGGCACGCCGCCGCCTTCTTCCACGCGCGCGAGCACGATCTCGCCTGCACCTGCCACGCGGGGGAGGGAGACGGCGCGGATTCGGTGCGCCAGGCCGTGCACGTCTGCGGCGCCCATCGGCTGGGGCACGCCACCCGCCTGATCGAGGACGAGTCGCTCACCGACTACGTGAACGATCGGCGGATCGCGCTCGAGATCTGCCTGACGAGCA
>DASSZC010000172.1:0-3537 GCA_035702925.1 Gemmatimonadaceae bacterium
CGACCCGGACGGCGACATTCTGAGCTACAGCTGGGACTTCGACAACGACGGCACCGTCGACGCGACGACGGCGTCGGCGTCGCACGTCTACGCCGACAACGGCGACTTCACGGCGAAGGTGACTGTGAACGACGGCCAGGGTGGCGTCGCCCAGGCGACGGTGCCCGTGCACGTCAGCAACGCCGCGCCGTCGGTCAGCGCCGGCTCGGACATCGTCGTCACCGCCGGTGACGTGGTGCCGCTCGAGGCCATCTTTCACGACGCCGGACAGCGCGACAATCCCTGGAGCTACACCGTGCTGTGGGGCGACGACGCCGGCAGCGTCTCGTCGAGCAGCGGCACGCTCGACGGGCAGCAGCACCTCGTCCTCTCGCATCGCTACGCGCTGCCCGGCGATTACCGTCTCACCGTGCGCGTCACCGACAAGGATGGCGCCGAGGGCAGCAGCGCGCTGACGGTCACGGCGAGCAACCGCGCGCCGGTGGCCGTGGCCGGCGGCAACGCCGGTGGCCCGCCCGCCGACAGCTACAGCGGCGTGGAGGGCCAGGCGGTCGCCTTCGACGCCTCGGCTTCGAGCGACCCCGATGGCGACGCGCTCGCGTACAGCTGGAACTTCGGTGATCACTCGACGGACGCCGCGGGCGCTCGCGTCGAGCACGTCTTCGGCGACAACGGCAGCTATGTCGCCACGCTCACTGTCACTGACGGCCGCGGCGGCTCGAACACAGTTACCGTGCCCGTCGCGATCACGAACGCAAATCCCGTCGCGACCCTCGTGACGCCCACCGGCGAGCTCCTCGAGGGGAGCGCCTTCAGCCTCTCGCTCACCGGCGCGATCGACGTCGCCGCCGACATGAGCAATCTCCGCTACGCCTTCGACTGCGGTAACGGCTTCGCCGCCGCGAACGCGTCGGCGAGTGCGACCTGCACTCCGAAGGACAACGGCTCGCTGACCGTGCGCGGTCGCGTCGAGGACGCCGACGGCGGCGCCAGCGAGTACGTGGCCAACCTGACCGTCGCCAACGTCGCACCGACGGGGGTCTTCTCGACTCCGGCGCGCGTGACGGTGGGCAGCCCCATCGTCCTCGGCTTCAGCAGCTCCAACGACGCGAGCGAGGTGGACCGCGCGTCGCTGCGCTACGAATTCGACTGCGGGAGCGGCGCGGGCTTCTCGCCCGACGCCGTCTGCCAGACACCGACCGTGGGCGCGCGCCGCGTGAGCGGCCGCGTGATCGACAAGGACGGTGGCCAGACGACCTACGGACCGTACGGCGTCTCGATCGAGCCGGCCGCGACGAGCCTGGCCGTCTCCAACGCCAGCGCGCAGTACAGCGACCCGACGTCGCTCAGCGCGATCCTCACGTCGAGCGCCGGCGCCGCCGCCGGTCCGCTCGCCGGTACGATCGAGTTCTCGGTGGACGGCGCCTCCGTGGGCCGCGCACCGGTGACGAACGGCGGCACCGTCAACCTCGGCCCGCTCGCGCTGGCGCAGTCCGTGGGAAGCCACACGCTGGCGGCGACCTTCACGCCGTCGAGCGGCAACTACACGCCGAGCACCTCGGTCGGCACGCTGACCGTGGCGCGCGAGGACGTGAGCGTGCAGTACACCGGCGACGTCTTCGTCGGGACCACGGGGTCGCCGACGGCGACGGCCTCGGCGCGCCTCGCGGCGGCTCTCACCCAGGACGCCGACGGCTCGGAGGGCGACCTGTCCCTCGCCCGAGTGAACTTCGAGCTCTTCAGCAGCACGAACACGGGGACGACTCCGGATCAGATGGTGCGCGACGTGCCGGTGGACCGCGCCGGCAACGCGCAGACGAGCGTCACCCTGGCCAAGGACAACTGGACGGTGCGCGTGACCGTGCCCGCCTCGAACGACTACTGGACCGCCAGTGAGGCGGCGGTCGGCACCGTGACCGTCGACAAGGGCGGGAAGGGGCGCCGCGTCAGCGGCGGCGGCTCGCTCACCGAGACCGCCGGCAAGCGCGCCGTGGGATACTTCAGCTTCGACGTCGCCAATGAGAAGAAGAACACGGTGAAGGGCGACGCGCAGCTCGTCGTCGACGGCGGCGACGGCTCCTACTATCTCGTGAAGGCCTCGAGCTGGAGCGGGGCGTCACTCGGCTTCTCGAGCGACCTCTCGCGCGCCACGTTCACGACGAAGGCGACCGTGCAGAAGCTGGACAAGCGCAGCGGCAAGGGCGTCTCCACGAGCTCGGGCTACACGCTCACCGTCGACGCGATCGACGGCGGCCAGCGGTCGCCGAAGTCGGCGGACCGCATCGCCTACACGGTGCGCGACAACCTCGGCCGCGTCTGGCGCCAGGTGGGTACGCAGGATGCGCCGGTTGCGATCGGCAACGGCAAGGTGACGGTGCGCGTGGAGTAGCGGCCGCAGCGCTCCGCCCGGCCGCTCGCGGGGCGCGATTCACGGATGTGCAGAGGGGGTCGTCCGGTCGCTGACCGGGCGGCCCCTTCGTCCGTGAGGCCGCGGACGGCGGGTTGAATCGTCTAGACCTATGCCGCGTATGGCGATACATTCGGGAGCGTGCCCATCCTTCCCCCCGCCTCCGACGACCCGGCCGCGCTTCCCGCCGCCGCCGCGGCGCCCGCCGAGCCTCCACAGGGTGAAACGTCCGCTCCGCCGTCGGCCAGCGACGTGACGTCGACGGCGGAGAGCGAGCGGCGCGAGCGCGACGATCGCGAGGCGCTGGCGCAGGACGCGCTGGCCCGCGACGCCCAGCTTCGCGAGCTGATGGCGGTGCGCGAGATCGTCCACGCCTTCCTCACCGCCGATCGCCCCGAGGAGGTCTTCCGTTTCGCGCTCGAGCGCGTCAGCCCGCTCGTCGGATCGGCGTTCGCGTCGGTCTTCCTGGTGGATGGCGCCTCGGAGCTGATGGGGCTCGCGGCGGCGCACAACTGGCCGGAGCGCTATCGCCCCTGGCTCGGCGAGATGAAGGTGCGCGTCGGCTACGGGCCGAGCGGCGAGGCGGTCGCCGAGCGGCGCGCCGTCGAGGTCCCCGACGTGTTCGCCGATCCGACGCTGCGCGACTGGCAGGACGTGGCGACCGAGCTGGGCTTCCGCGCCATCGTCGCGCTGCCGCTCCAGTCGGGGCGGCGGGTGCTGGGAGCGGTCACCTTCTACTTCGCCGGCGCGGGGGGCTTCACCGCCGAGCAGCGCAACCTTCTCCGCATCGTCGCCGACCAGATGGCGGCGACCGCCGAGAAGGCGTCGCTGATCGAGGACCTGCGGCGCACCAACGCGGCGCTCATCGAGAGCAAGGCCGAGCTGGAGCAGCAGTACGTCGCCGTCCTCGAGGCGCGCCGGGTGAAGGACGAGTTCCTGGCGAACGTCTCGCACGAGCTGCGCACACCGCTCACCGCGGTCATGGGGTACATCGCGCTGCTCCAGGAGGGGATCTCGGGGCCGCTCACTCCCGAGCAGCGCGACGACCTGGGCCAGGTGCGCGGCGCGAGCGACAGGCTCCTCGCCCTGATCGACAACCTGCTCGAGCTGACGACGCTCAAGCGCGGCAA
>DASSZC010000278.1:0-3847 GCA_035702925.1 Gemmatimonadaceae bacterium
GTGGTTCCCGCGAACCAGGATGACGCCGAGCTCCTCGTGCCGGGCGCGCCAGGCGCCTAACGCGTCGATGGTCGCCGCGCTCCGCCCCTGACGCGCGTGAAGGAAATCGCCGAGGAAGACGAGGCGCCTCGCACCGGTTCGCGCGAGGGTCCCGTCGATGCGGGCGAGCGTTCCCGCGGTCGTCCCCGCCGGGACCGGGACTCCGGCGCTGCGGAAGGCCGTTGCCTTCCCGAAGTGCGGATCGGCAATGAGAAGCGTCCGCGTCCGACGCCAGTAGATCGCGCGCTCGGGGAGGAGGAGCAGGTCCTCCCCGCGCACCGTGCACACCGCGTCCCGCGTCTCGACCACCGCTTCGAGGGCGCTCATCCGGCCGCCTTCTCGAGCGCGAGCTGCATCTTGCGGATCCGGTCGCCTGACGATTCAGAGGAGACCCGGTCGCGTGTCCGGTCCACCAATAGCGGGAAGGCGAGAGGTGGCGTTCGCTTCGGGCTCGTGATCACCACCCGCGCGCTCGCCAGCCGCTCGAGGGTGCGCCCGAGACGGCTGCTCTCCAGCTGCCGCTCGAGCACCTCACGATGCGCCTGCGACAGCAGCATGTTCGTCGGATCGTAGCGCTGCAGGACGTCGAAGAACAGGCCACTCGACGCCTGCAGCTGCCGAGCGGTCTTCCCCGAATGGGGAAGGCCGGGGAACACCAGCCCCGACACCCGCGCGATCTCCCGGAATTGCCGCCGCGCCATCTCGGTCGCGTTGAGCGAGGCGGGGATGTCGTCGATGAGGTTCCGCGGGGCGAGCAGTCCCGCCGCCAGCGCGTCCTCGAGCGGCGCCTCCTCCGGCGCGAGGAGCTCGAACCCCCAGTCGTTCGCCGCCAGCGAGAAGGTGATCGGCGCCATCCGCGAGAGTCTATAGGCAAACAGGGCCGCCAATCCTTCGTGCACGAGCCGTCCCTCGAAGGGGAAGAAGTAGAGGTGATGGCCCTCGCGTGTCTTCACACGCTCGATCAGCAGCTCGTCGGCGCGCGGGATCCGCGACCACCTGGCCTGGACCTCGAGGATCGGGCGCACCGCTTCCATCTCGGCGTCGTGCCACTCGCCCCGTGACGCCTCGTCCAGCTTCCGCCGCAGCGACTCGGCCAGCGCATGCGACAGCGGGAGCCGGCTCCCCATCCACCGCGGGATCGCGCCACTCACCGACGGCGCGCGGCGCACCCACGCCTTCATGTCGCGAACGCGGACGAACTCGAGGGGCTTCCCGGCGAAGGTGAAGCGGTCGCCGGGCTTGAGCCGGGCGATGAACGACTCCTCGACGCTGCCTAACGCGCCACCGCCCCCGCGCAGGTACTGGACGACGATCGACCCGTCGCTGACGATCGTCCCGATCGCCTGGCGGTGGCGCCGGGCGACCCCGGCATCGCGGACGACGTATCGTCCATCCGGCTCGATCGCCACCTTGGTGTACTCGGGATATCCACGCAACGCCTCACCGCCACTCGTCACGAAGGCGAGCACCCACTCCCACTCGTCGTCCCGCAGCTCGGCGTAGGCCCGGGTCCCCCGCACCTCGGCGAGGAGCCCGCTCGGGTAGAAGCCACCGCCTAACGCGACGGTCACGACGTGCTGGACGAGGACGTCGAGCGGACGGTCGACCAGCGGGCGAGCCTCGATCGCGCCACGCGCGATCCCGTCGCGGGCGGCGGCGACCTCCACCAGCTCGAGGACGTTCGTCGGAACGCAGGTCACCCTGCTCAGTGCGCCCGGTTGGTGTCCGCTGCGGCCCGCGCGCTGGAGGAGGCGGGCGACTCCCTTCGGGCTGCCCACCTGCAGCACCCGGTCGACCGGGGAGAAATCGACACCGAGGTCGAGGCTCGAGGTTGCGACGACGCAGCGCAGCTCGCCGCTGCGCAGCCCCTCCTCGACGAAGTCGCGCTGCTTCCGGTCGAGGGAGCCGTGATGGAGCGCGATGTGCCCCGCCCAGTCCGGGCGCGCGGCGAGGATCGCCTGGAACCAGATCTCCGTCTGCGAACGAGTGTTGGTGAAGACGATCGCCGTCTCGCCCTCGTCGATCGCGGCGACGACCTGCGGCACCATCTGCGTGCCGAGGTGTCCCGCCCAGGGGAAGCGCTCGACCGTCGGCGGGATCAGCGAGTCGACGACAACCGCTTTCGATGCTTGTCCACGCACGATGCGCGCTTCGCGCGCATCATGGGCCACCCCCAATAACGAGGAGGCGGCCTCGTCGAGGTTGCCGATCGTAGCCGAGAGCCCCCAGATGCGAATGCCGGGGCGCAGCGCGCGCAGGCGGGCGAGGGCGAGCTCGGTCTGGACTCCACGCTTGGTTCCGAGCAGCTCGTGCCATTCATCGACGACGACGAGGCGCAGCTCGTTGAAGAGCTCAGGAGCGTCGTCGCGGGAGAGAAGGAGCGATACGCTCTCCGGAGTCGTGATCAGTGCCGTCGGCAGCTTCCGGCGCTGGCGTGCGCGCAGCGCGGCCGAGCTGTCGCCGGTGCGCGTCTCGATCGTCCATGGCAGGCCGAGGCTGCGGACGGGCGCGCCTAACGCTTCGGCGGTGTCCGCAGCGAGGGCGCGCAGCGGGGTGATCCAGAGGACGCGGAGTCCGGGCGCACTGTCGCGCCGCGGCCGCTTGCGCGTTTCCACGGGCACGACGTCTTCCTCCTCATCGAAGGCGACATCGCCGGCGCGGCGCTCGGGCTGCTCGGCGAGCCATTCGATGAGTGGGCCCATCCAGGCGGCGAGCGTCTTGCCCATTCCGGTGGCGGCGTGAACGAGCCCGCTCTCCCCACGGAGATAGGCGTCCCACACCTCGCGCTGGAAGGCGAAGACACGCCAGCCGCGCGCGCCGAACCATGTATCGACACGGCGCTGCGCTCGCTCGAGGGGAGTGGCGAGGGGGCGCGCCCGGTCGGGCGCGCGGAGGGTTGCTGCTCGTGCTGTCATGCTCGGCGCCGCTACGAGGGCTGCTCCATGAGGGCGCGCAACGTCGCGATCGTGTCGGCGTCTTCGGGTTTCTTGTCGGTGCGCCAGCGGAGGATCCGCGGGAATCGGACCGCGACGCCGGACTTGTGCCGCGGCGACGACTGGATTCCCTCGAAGGCGAGCTCGAACACCTGCTCAGCCTTCACCGAGCGAACGGGACCGAACTTCTCGACGGTGTTGCGGCGGATCCAGGCGTCGAGCTTCCTGATCTCCTCGTCCGTCAGCCCCGAGTACGCTTTCGCGAAGGGGACGAGGCGGTCCTCGTCCCACACCGCGAAGGTGTAGTCGGTGTGCAGCGACGCGCGGCGCCCGTGTCCCGCCTGCGCGTAGACCATCACCGCGTCGGCCGTGTACGGCTGCACCTTCCACTTCCACCAGGGGCCGCGCCGGCGGCCGACGCCATACGCGGCATCGCGGCGCTTCAGCATCAACCCCTCGGCGGCGAGCTCGCGCGCATCGGTGTGCGCCTGTCGCACCGCGTCCCATCCCTCGCCGCGAACGATCGGCGAGAGGGTGAAGCGATGCCTGAGCACCGGCGTCGCCAGCAGCTCCTCGAGGCGAGCGCGACGCGCGGACATCGGTTCGGGGCGGATGTCGGCCCCGTTCAGCTCGAGGAGGTCGTAGGCCATCAGCACGACGGGCACGTCGGCGAGCATCTTCGCGCCTAACGTCTTCCGGCCGATCCGCCGCTGGAGCTGGGCGAAGGGAAGGGGACGGTCGTCGCGCCAGGGGAGAAGCTCGCCATCGAGGACGGTGCCGTCCGGCAACAGCCGCGCTGCTTCGACGATCTCGGGATAGCGATCGGTGACCAGCTCCTCGCCGCGGGTCCAGAGACAGGTCTGTCCATGGCGGCG
>DASSZC010000557.1:0-8374 GCA_035702925.1 Gemmatimonadaceae bacterium
ATCTTCGCCTTTTCGCGCCCCGTGCATCTCGTACTCGCGCTTCCCGTGCATCGCTGTTTCGAAGAACCTGTGCATCCCCGTGTCGAAGAACCTGTGCATCCCCGTGTCGAAGAACCTGTGCATCCCCGTGTCGAAGCTGACTCCCTGGTCGTCCTTGCTGCATGCACTCCGCCTCCGTGCCCATCCTCGTCACCCGCGACATCCGGCTGAGCGAGGTCCTCGCCGCCCTGTCCCGGGCGCTCGACCTCACCGAAGGGCAGGCGCTCGGTCACAGCGTGCGAACGTGCATGATCGGGATGAGGCTGGGGAGCGAGATCGGGCTCGATGAGGAAGCACGCACCGCGCTGTACTACGGGCTGCTGCTCAAGGACGCTGGATGCTCGAGCAACGCGGCGAGAATGAGCGCGATGTTCGGGACCGACGATCGCGTCGTCAAGCCGGCGATGAAGCTCGTCGACTGGCACGACCGCATGCGGCTCGCGGTGCGGACGGCGGTTACCGTCGGGCAGGGGCAACCGATCGGGAAGCGGCTGTCGTACTTTCTCGGCATCGCGCGGACGCCGAACATGACGCGCGAGATCATGCAGATCCGCTGCGACCGCGGCGCGGAGATCGCGCTCGGACTTGGCTTTCCCGAGGCGACCGCGAATACCATCCGGTCGCTCGACGAGCACTGGAACGGGCAGGGATACCCGAAGGGATTGCGCGGGGACGCCATCCCGCTGCTGGCGCGGATCGCGAACCTGGCGCAGGTCGTTGATGTGCACGTCCGCGAGCAAGGGGTTGGCGCGGGAATGCGCGTCGCGCGGCAACGCAGCGGAAAGTGGTTCGATCCCGCGCTCGTGAAGCGGCTCGTCTCGTGGGAGCGCGACGTCGATTGGTGGCGGGAGCTCGACGACCCCGAGCTGGCGCAGCGCGTGATCGGCATCGAGCCCACGCTCGACCCACGCCGCCTCGCCGAGGAGGATCTCGACACCGTCGCCCGATCGTTCGCCGACATCATCGACGCGAAGAGCCCGTACACCTTCCGCCATTCGTCGAACGTCGCCGACTTCGCCGTGGGGATCGGTGAGCAGCTCGGCTTCGATCCCGACACCCAGCGCCGGCTCCGCCGTGCCGGCCTGCTCCACGACATCGGGAAGCTCGGCGTGTCGAACCGGATTCTCGACAAGCCGGGCAAGCTGACGGCGGAGGAGCGCGTCGAGATCGAGCGGCATCCCCTCTACACGTGGGAGATCCTGCTTCGCGTCCCCGCCTTCGCCGACTTCGCCTGGACCGCCGCGCTGCACCACGAGAAGCTCGACGGCTCGGGCTATCCGTGGAAGATCGACGGCCGTGGGCTCGACATGCCGGCCCGTGTGCTCCCCGTCGCCGACATGTACGAGGCGCTCGTCGCCGACCGGCCGTACCGCGCGGGGATGACCCCCGCCGACGCGTTAGGCATCCTCCGCCGCGAAGCGGAGGCGAAGCTCTGTCGCGACGCCGTCGGCGGGCTGGAGTCGCTGCTCAGCCTCTGACCGCCGCCGCCGTCGTTCTCTCCTCTCTCCTCGCCTTGTCATAGCCCGCACGGCGCTACGCCGGCTCGAGGATCTCGCTGGCGTCGATGTTGTCGTAGATGGTGCCGAGCCACTTGAAGAGGAACCAGAGCTCGACACTGATCGACGCGACGAAGGCGATGAGGGCGATCGCGACGCGGCCGGTGATGGCGGTGGGCAGCGCGTGCAGCGTGTAGAGCGCACCGCCGGCGAGTGCGGCGGGAAGGATCAGCAGCAGGATGAGGAGAAGCAGCGATCCGGCGGTGCCGAGCAGGTTCTGCCCGATCGCCTCGAAGCCGCCACCCTCGCCGCCGAGCTTGACCCATCCCGGAAAGAAGAGCGCGATCGCGTTGCGCACCGTGACGCTGAGGATGTCGAGCGTCCCGAGCGCGAGCAGGAGGGCGAAGAAGATCGCCAGGCGCTGGCCGAAGTGCGGGATCGACTGACCGATCGGGGTCGCATCACCCGTCGGGAGGACGAGTGCGACGACGAGGCAGATGAACTGGAACGCGAAGATCAGCAGCGTCGATGACGCGATCTCGGCGCCGACGAGCGAGCCGCTGTCGACGGGGAAGGTCCGGAGGAGCCGGAGGTACGGCAGGTCGCTTCGGAAGTCGTTGCGGGTGTAGAGCGGGCCGATGAGGGTCCAGGCAAGGGCGAGCAGGAGCGCCATCCCCGCGAGGCTGTTGCGGCTGAACATCACCGCCCGATCGAGGCTGTGCGTGGTGTCGTAGACGATGTAGCCGACGACGCCGGCGAGCAGGAGCGCACCCCCGCCCGCGACCGCCAGCGTCGCCCAGCGCATCTGCCGGACCGTCGGGATGAAGTTCTTCCAGGTGACGGCCATCCATGCGGGGCCGGTCGGCGGGAGCGGAAGCCAGGTCCGGCGGGCGACATAGGTCTTCTTGCCTAACGCGGCGCGGGCGGCGATCAGTGCGCCGATCCCCCGGCCACCGCTCGCCCGCTGGGCACGCATCGCCGCGCGGATCGCCTCGCGCCGCTCTCCGGCGGCGACCGCCGCTTCCTCGAAGGGGGTGCGGTTGAGGACGATCCACGGGATGTGCAGCAGCCAGATGGCGATGGCGATCGGGATCACGTGCAGCCACTCGCCGATCGACGCCGCGCCTAACGGCGCGACGACTGCCCGTGCCGGGGCGACGATGAGGATCGCCGGCATGCTGTAGAGCGCCTCGCGCAGGCGGTCGAGGGCGATCCCGGGCTCGGGAGCGCCGATCACCGCCGGCCACGCCGGGACGACGCTCGCCGCGCTCGCCCCCGCGATCAGCGCGATCGCGATGCCACCGATTATCCAGCCGCGCCGGCCGAGCTTCTCCCCGACCGGCTTCCCCCCGCTCCGCGTCAGCGTCGCGCCGAGCTGGTGGAGCTGGAAGGTCCCGAACATCACGAGGTAGCTGAAGATGCGCAGTGGAAATGGAAGCACCGCGCTCGCGCGCCGGCTGATGATCGACACGATCAGCGCACTCACCAGAGTCGCGAGGCTCGCCTTGGCCAGCTTGAAGAGGATGAGCTGGTTCCGCGACAGCGGCGAGGGGAGCAGCTGGCGCGACTCGGCGCGGGAGAGAGCGACGACGGAGAGCTTCGTCCCGAAGGTCCACCAGTAGCCGACGAGGATCGTCAGCGCGAGCGCGGAGATGGCCAGCGCGTTGGCGCCGAGGAGCGCGGTCGACATCCCGTCGGGTGGACGCCGGGCGACGCCGACCAGCCGGTCGGGGCGCAGGATCATCGCGAAGTAGGCGATGAGGAAGAGCAGGCCGAGCACGTAGCGCACGTTCTTGAGGCGGGCGAGCTGCACGCGCACCCGGTTGCGCGCCGAGCGGACGACGAGGAATGTCAGCGCGCTCACGGCACCCGATCGCGTCGCGGTGCCGGAGGTGCCTCGCGGGCTGGTGCTCACCGTCCGGCGATCCCGGCGCCCGATGCGTCGGGGGTGTCCTGCCCGGTGATGGCGAGGAAGAGCTCCTCGAGCCCGCGTCCCTCGAGGTCGGGGCGGCTGGCGGCGATCTCGGCGATGCTGCCGAGGACCATGCACTGCCCGGCCTGGATGATGAGGATCCGCGTGCACAGCTCCTCGACGAGATGGAGCAGGTGCGAGCTGAGGATGACCGCGGTGCCGGCGTGGGCGCGGGCGAGGATCGCCGCCTTCATCCGGCGGATGCCTAACGGGTCGAGGCCGGTCAGCGGCTCGTCGAGGAGCAGCGCCGCCGGCTGGTGGAGGAAGGCGCAGGCGATCGCCAGCTTCTGGCGCATCCCGCGCGAGAGCTCGGCGGGGAGCGCGCTCCGCTTGTCGGCCAGCTCGAGCTCCCTGAGCAGGGGCTCGACGCGCTCGGCGGCATCGGGGACGCCGTAGAGACGGGCGATGAACGTGAGGTGGTCATCGACCGTCATGTACTCGAAGAGCTGCGGCTCGTCGGGGACGAAGGCGAGTGACCGCTTGGCGGGCACCGGATCGCTGACGATGTCGTGGCCAGCGATCCGGATGTCGCCCGAGGTCGGCCGGATGATCCCGGCCAGCGAGTGCAGGGTGCTGGTCTTGCCGGCACCGTTAGGCCCGACGAGACCGAGCACCTCGCCCGGCGCGACGGTGAAGGAGAGCCCGCGAACGGCGACGAAGTCCCCGTACTGCTTGACGAGGCTGCGAACCTCGATGACGTCGGAAGGCATCCCCTGAATCTGACGCGCCGCCACGGCGCGTCAATCACCGCGTCGCCGCTTTCGCGGGAGCTATCTCGGCGGCATCGACAGCTGCTGTCCCGGGTGGATCAGGTCCGGATTCGGGATCGACGCCTTGTTCGCCTCCCAGATCTCCTTCCAGCGCGACGCATCGCCGTAGACGTGCTTCGCGATCTTGCTCAGCGAGTCACCGGGCTGCACCTCGTACCCGAAGCCGGGCTTCGGGGCGTTCGGGTTGGGGTTGTTCGCGTTCGCGTTGGCGTTGATCGCGTTGTTGTCAGGCATGATTCGGTCTCCCTTGTTAGTGGTGATCGCTCTCCTGCGCGGGGCCGAGGGGCTTGATCGCCGGCCCGTTGACGACGTTGCCGAAGGCGTCGAAGCGTGAGCCGTGACACGGACAGTCCCAGCTCTTTTCCCCCGAGTTCCAACGCACGATGCATGCGAGATGCGTGCAGACCGCCGAGCGCTCGTGGAGATTTCCCTGCTCGTCACGATAGGCGGCGACCCGGTGCATTCCGCGACGGAGCACGGCGCCCTCGCCGGGGGGAATGTTGGCGACGTCACCGGTCTCGCCCGGCTTCACCCAGTCGGCGTACTGCGCGGCGACGTTGAGGTTTTCCTTGAGCAGGTCGCCGGCGCTGCGGACGGAGACGCGCTTCGGGTCGTAGAGCTGGGCCCAGGGATTCGCGCGCCCGAGCACGAGGTCGGTGAGCAGCATCCCGGCGATCGCGCCGTGGGTCATCCCGTTCCCCGAGTCGCCGGTGGCGAGGTAAACGTTAGGCGTGTCGTCGGGATTGGGGCCGATGAAGGCGAGGTAGTCGGCCGGCTCGAGCACCTGCCCCGACCAGCGGTAGACCAGGGGGCCGGCGGCGGGGAAGCGCTCGCGCATCCACTCGTCGAGGCACTTGAAGCGCGCCTCCGCGTCGTCCTCCTGCCCGGTCTTGTGATCTTCGCCACCAACGATGAGGACGTCCTCGCCGGAGGAAGAGCCCTTCATGAGGCGGACGTAGTGGTACGGCGACGGTGTGTCCCAGAAGAGCGCGGGCTGGACCGCTCCTGAGGCGATGGCCGCACCGATCACGTAGCTGCGATAGGGGGCCTGCTTCAGGTGCGTGACGACGTAGTCGCTGATCGGCGAGTTGGTGCAGACGCAGACCGCCTTGCAGCGGATCGTTCGCCCGTCGGCCGTCTTCACGCGGGGCTTGTCGCCACCCTCGACCGAGTCGGCGTGCGTCTGGGTGTGAATGCGACCGCCGCGGGCGACGATGGCCCGCGCGACGCCGGCGAGGAACTTCACGGGGTGGAACTGCCCCTGGCGCGGGAAGCGCAACGACCAGCCCACGTCCTTCCCCGGAATCGGCGTCGACTTCTCGAGGGTGACGGCGATCCCGGCGCGCTTCGCCGCTTCGAACTCCTCGTCGAGAAGGGTCGGGCGATGCCGGCGATCCCCCTCGCTGAGAAAGAGCCACCCGTCGACGCGGCGGAAGTCGCAGTCGATGTTCTCGGTCCTGACGACCTCCTCGAGGGCATCGATCGCCGCGGTGTGGCTCTCCGCCGTCAGCCGTGCCGCCAGGGGACCGTGCATCTTCTCGAGCGCGGTGTAGCGATCGTCGAAGGCGTTGGAGAGGTGCGCGGTGGTGCGGCCAGTTTCACCGCCGGCGATCGGGCCGTCGTCGATGACGATGACGCTGCGCCCTTCGCGGGCGAGGAAGTACGCGGTCATCATCCCGGCGATCCCGGCCCCGACGACACAGACATCGGCGATCGCATCCTCCATCAACGCCGGAAACTGCGGCACCTCGGCGGTATCCATCCACGCCGACTGCGTACGCCCACTGTCACTGCGCATCGTTCCTCTCCGGTAGAGCGTCGAACTGCGGAATCACCCGTCCATCCGAAGCAGAGCGCGTGCCGGGAAGGGTGGTGTGGCGGGCCGTGCTGCCATTCAACCCGGTTCCCCCGAACGGGTCGGGTGTCTTGCGGACGGGGATCCTCAAACAGCTGGAACTGCGATTACACGGATGACGCGGGTTTCGCGGATCGTTCGTCATCGCATTCCGCGCTCCACATGGCTGACCGTGGAAGTATCCGCGTCATTCGCGAAATCCGCGTAATCGCAGTTCCAGCTTTTGACGCGAGCGAGCGACCACGGAGCAGCCTCTCGCGTCTCGTGCCTAACGGTCAGCGTATCGGGGCGGCTCGCGGCGATCGGGGCGGTGGTGCGAACGTGAGCCGCTGACGCGCCCACGCGGTGTGCGCAACGGGATGCGCGGGCAATTCGGACCGCGTTCGGGCGGCAAAAAATTCACAGGTTGCGAGGGGTCGGGGTCCACCGTCTCACACACGAAACGAGCGGACTCGGCAGCACTCTGCTGGCGAGAACTTCCTTCCCGAACCGATGCTCACTCCACGGCTTCGACTCCTGTTCATCATGACGTTGCTCTTCCTCGGGGCGGCGTGGGTCGGGGAGGGCGAGCGGATCGACGGGGCGGTCGTGCTCGGGACGGGCGGGGTGCTGATCTGGGGGTATTTCCGGAGTGGGAGCCTCTGGCTCGCGCTCATGGCGTACCGGACCGGGAACATCGAGCGCATGCGCGACCATGTGCGGCGTGTTCACTGGCCGCGACTCCTCAGCCCGCGCTGGCGGGCGTACTACCACTGGCTCCAGGGGGTGGCGCTGGCGATCGAGGGGCGCGTCGCGCCGGCCCGCGACCACCTGCTCCAGGCGCGGCGGTGGCGCTTCCGCTCGGAGAACGAGCGCAGCATCATGGAGTGCCAGCTCGCCGACATGGCGATCCGCTGCGGGGAGCCGGCGCAGGCGTGGGGACACCTCAGCCAGGCGCGGCGACTCGTGCACCACTCCGCGGTGGATGCGCTGATCGCCTCGGTCGAGGACCGGATCCCGGCCGAAGCGCGCTGACGGCGAGCGCGCTTCGGCGCCGACCCCCTGCCTGCCTAACGGTAAAGCGCCCTGGCGGGCGGCGAGGAGAGCGCATGGCGGGAGAGCGTGACACGAAACGGGCGAGAGGCGCCGCGAGCGCCCACCCGCACCGCTGGGCGGTCGATCGCATCGAGGAGGGGACGGCCGCCGTCGAGCAGGATGGCGACCATGTCTACGAGATCCCTCGCTACCTCCTCCCTCCTGATGCACGCGATGGCGACGTGCTGTCGGTGACGATCGCGAACGCCGCGCCCGGCGAGGTGACCATCTCGGTGCGGATCGACCGGGCAGCGAGCGCACCCCCGCCCGCGGCGAAGCCAGGTCGCAAGCCGCGTCGCGCCAGCAACGACGCGGGCGGCGACATCGTCCTCTGACCCTGAGGCGCGCCGGCAGGCAACGCGCCTCAGGGGATCGGGTTGCACCCTTCCTGGCTCGACGTCCGGTCGCCGCTGCCGGAGAGCGAACGCCCTCCGCGGAGCACGTTGACGCTGTAGCCGCCCCCCGGAGTCCCGGGAGTGCGGAAGACGATCGTCCCGTT
The DNA here is from genome assembly GCA_035702925.1 of Gemmatimonadaceae bacterium. Lineage (GTDB taxonomy): Bacteria > Gemmatimonadota > Gemmatimonadetes > Gemmatimonadales > Gemmatimonadaceae > JABFXC01. Next base: position 7,706 of record DASSZC010000557.1, read on the forward strand.
CTCGTCGGTGCGATACCACGGCTTGCCGAAGCGCGAGTAGAGCGCCTTCGCCTGGCTGTGGACGTGGCCGTAGCCGTTGTCGCGGCCGACGGAGAAGGTCACGATCTCCGGATCGGTCGCCTCCAGGTACCAGCTGCTGACGCCATTGCAGCTCCCGTGGTGATCGCCCTTGAGCACGCGCACCTTCATCCCCGGAGTCCGGTCGTACCCCATCCGCTCGAACCAGGCGATCTCCTCGTGCTCGGCGTCGCCGGCGAGCCACATCGTGAACGACGCCGAGTCGGGGCCGACCAGCTTCACCGGCACCGACCGGTCGTTAGGCGACGTCCCGGCGGGGTCCGGACGCATGATGTGCAGCTTCGCCCCGCCGTTCATCGTGATCGTGCAGAGCGGCCGGCCGTCGCCGCACGGGTCGTCGGTGTCGCGCGCGATCGTCTCGCCGCGGGCGACGCGGGCGTTCACCGAATCGCGCAGGTGCTCGAGCGCGGCGTTGGTGTAGCGATTCCCGTTCTCGAAGAAGTACCGTACCGTGATGCGGCGCGAGGAGCGGAACAGCTCGCGCAGCCCGGCATGGTGGTCGTAATGCTCGTGCGAGAGGATGACGACGTCGATCGTCGAGCCGTTCAGGGCGAGCGAGTCGAGCAGCCGCCCGAAGCGCAGGGTGTCGGG
>DASSZC010000082.1:0-2468 GCA_035702925.1 Gemmatimonadaceae bacterium
ACTGCCGGAGCTCCTCGACGCGAACGAGGTACCGATCGTATACGTCGCCATTGCTGCCGACCGGGACGTCGAAGTCGTACGTCTCGTAGTCGAGGTACGGGAAGTCCTTGCGCACGTCGTAGGCGACCCCCGACGCGCGAAGCATCGGGCCCGACAGCCCGTAGTTCAGCGCTTCCTCGGCAGTCATCGCGCCGAGGCCGATCGTGCGGCCGACCCAGATGCCGTTCTTCGTCAGCATCCGCTCGACTTCGTCGATCGTCTTCGGGAAGAGCGTGACGAACGTCTGCAGCTGCTCGGTCCAGCCGGCGGGAACGTCCGCCGCCATCCCGCCGACGCGCGTCGCGCTCGTCGTCAGGCGGGCGCCGACCCAGCGTTCGAGCAGCGCGTAGATGTTCTCGCGCTCCTGGAACGCCCAGAGGAAGGGGGTGAAGGCGCCGATGTCGATGCAGGTCGTGCCGAGCCAGACCAGGTGCGACGCGATGCGCGACAGCTCCATGGCGATGACGCGGAGCACCGTCGCCCGCGGCGTGCAGTCGATGCCGAACAACCGCTCGGCGCCGAGGATGTACGAGACGTTGTTGCCGATCGAGTTGAGGTAGTCCTCACGATCGGTCCACGGCACGATCTGGTTGTACTGGCGGTACTCGCCGATCTTCTCGAAGCCGCAGTGCAGGTAGCCGATGTGCGGGATGCAGCGCACCACGGTCTCGCCATCCAGCTCGAGCACGAGACGCAGCACGCCGTGCGTCGCCGGGTGCTGGGGCCCGAGGTTGATGAGCATGTGCTCACCCTCGAGCTCCGGCTCGATCGACGGCGGCGCCGCGACGGTGACCGTGCTGCCGTCCTCGGCGACGGCGAGGGGGGTGCGGACCGGCCGGCCCTGCGCATCCATTCCCGTCGTCGAGAGCTCGACTTCGACTGTTCGCTTGATCGTCGCCATCGTCTATTCTCCCGTCTTCTCGCCGGAGCGGAGCCGGTTGCGCATCTCCTGCGGAAGGTCCTCGAACGCATCTGCGATCGAGAGCTCTTCCATCGAGTAGCGCGCTTCCGGATTCGCGGCGAGTGCCTGACGGAGCTGCTCGGCGCGGCTGAAGCGGCCGCGAAGGGGGAAATCCTTGCGCAGCGGGAAGCCCTCCTTGTACTGCTCCCACATCAGGATGCGGCGGAGGTCGGGGTGTCCCGCGAAGCGGATCCCGAACATGTCGTAGCACTCGCGCTCGAGCCAATCGGCGCCCTTGTACACGGGCCACACACTCGGCACTTCGAGGGGCTGGCCGCGCTGCAGCTGCACCTTGAGGCGGAGGAAGCGACGGTACGCGATCGAGCGCAGGTGCCAGACGACTTCGACCGGCTGCTCGGCATCGCGGAACTCGACGCCGGTCAGGTCGGCGAGATACTCGTAGCGCTGCGACGGATCATCGTGCAGCCAGCGCACGATCTCCTGCACGCGCGCGCGCTCGATGACGACCGTCGTCTCGCCCCAGACGACGTCGACGCGGAGCACGGCGGCGCCGAACTTCGCGCGCAGCGCTTCCGCGCTGGGATTCGCCGGGCCACCGCGATGCGGAACGTCGCGTTGCGTCGCCGCGGCCGGGGCATCGCTGGGGAGCGCATTGCCGCCGACCACAGGGGTGAATGAAGTGCTCACAGACCAGAGCGCTGCTGGTGGATCGAGTTGCCGAACGGCTCGGAGAGCTCGTTGATGGCGGAGGGCGGGATGTACAGCTGGCTGGTCGGGTCGGGATCCATCTCGTTGCGGAGCGAGGTGTCGGCGGCGCGCTCACGCTTCACCTTCTCCTGGAGCATCATGATCCCGTAGATCAGCCCTTCCGGGCGCGGCGGGCATCCCGGGACGTAGACGTCCACCGGGATGATCGTGTCGATCCCCTGCACCACCGCGTAGTTGTCGAACATCCCGCCGGTCGAGGCGCAGGCGCCCATCGAGATGCACCACTTCGGCTGCAGCATCTGCTGCCAGATGCGGCGGATGACGGGGGCGAGCTTGAAGGGCACGCGCCCGGCACAGATCAGGACGTCGGCCTGGCGGGGGGAGAACGACATCCGCTCCATCCCGAAGCGCGCGAGGTCGAACTGGCTCGCCGCGCTGGCCATGAACTCGATCGCGCAGCAGGCGGTGCCGAAGGGCATCGGCCAGAGGCTGTTCGCGCGTCCCCAGTTGACGAGGAAATCGAGGCGGGTCGTGACCCACCCGTCTCCACCCTTGGGATCGTAGGAGACGACGTCAGCCTCCGGACGATTGATCAATCCCATTGGAGCGCTCCCCTCTTCCAGACGTAGATGAAGCCGATGACGAGGATGAGCATGAACACCGCCATCTCGCCGAGGCCGAAGAACGAGACCTGTCCGGCGGCGCAGAGTCCGGCGGCGTCGAGCGGCACCGCGCACGAGAGGCGCTGGAAGGCGACGCCCCACGGGATCATGAACACGGTCTCGATGTCGAAGATGAT
>DASSZC010000477.1:0-5396 GCA_035702925.1 Gemmatimonadaceae bacterium
GCCGAGCAGTTACCCAACCGCTCCGTGCGCTCCGTGACTCCTGTTCATCAGCGTTTACCGTTGCGGACATGACAGCGGGAATGTTTACAGGAGTCACGGAGCACACGGAGAATGCGGTAACGGCGGAACGTCTAATCGCCGAAGCCTGACCACCTTGTACTGGAACGTGAGATTCTGCCGACCTGCCGCTCAGAATCCTCGTCCAACCGGTGCCAAATCTTTGATAATCGCCCCGTAGTGATCCCTGAAATTGTCGTTCACCCGTTAAGACTCCCCGTTTCGAGTGGACGGTAACGTCGGCGTGATCCCGGCTGGCGCCGGGAGTGAACCCTCAGGAGCTTTCTGCGATGTCCATCTCCCGCCGTGACGCGCTTCGCTGGATCGCCGCCCCGATCGGCCTCGCCGCGATCGGGGTCGCACCGTCAGCCCTGACGTTCACGCCGCATCCCTCGCGGGCGTCGAAGCTCAAGGTCCTCGTCGCCGGTGGGCACCCAGATGACCCCGAAAGCGGATGCGGTGGCACCATCGCCCGCTACGTCGAGGCCGGACACGCGGTCATGGTTCTCTACCTGACGCGCGGTGAAGCGGGGATCGAGGGGAAGTCGCACGACGAGGCCGCGCGCATTCGCACCGCCGAGGCGGAGCGCGCGTGCGCGATACTCGGCGCGAAGGCGCGCTTCGGTGGGCAGGTGGACGGGGACACGCGCATCGATCGCGCGGCGTATGCCGCGATGCGCGAGCTGCTCGACCAGGAGCGGCCGGACGTCATCTTCACGCACTGGCCTGTCGACACGCATCCCGACCATCGCGCGGCGTCGCTCCTCACCTACGAGGGGTGGCTGCGCATGGGGAGGACCGCGGCACTCGGCTACTTCGAGGTGCTGAGCGGCGACCAGACGCAGCTCTTCGACCCGACCGATTACATCGACATCACCGCCGTCGCCCAGCGCAAGCGCGATGCGACCTTCGCGCACCAGAGCCAGAAGCCCGACGAGTGGTATCCCGCGCACGAACGGATGGCGCGCTTTCGCGGGATGGAGCACGGCTGCGAGTACGCCGAGGCGTTCATCCGGCACGACCGGGGGCCCGCGATCCCCTTTCCGGACTGATCGGGTGCGCCGCGCTCCGCTGGCCGCGCTGGCCATCATTGTCGCGCTCACTGCCTGCGCGAGGGGAAGCACGGTCGCTGCGCGGACCACCCCGACCGCCGCGGCATCGAGGGAGCAGCGGTTCGTCGATTCACTGCTCGCGGTGATGACCCTCGAGGAGAAGCTCGGCCAGATCGACCAGCGCACCGCGTCCGACTACGCCGCGACACCGGACACCCTCGCCGCGCTGATCCGCCGCGGGGGAGTCGGCTCGCTGATGGACGTGATCGGCGCCGACACCACGCGAGCGCTGCAGCGAATCGCCATCGAGCAGTCGCGGCTGCACATCCCGCTGCTCTTCGCCGACGACGTGATTCATGGGCTGCGCACCGTCTTCCCGATACCGTTAGGCGAGGCGGCGAGCTGGGATCCCGCGCTCGCCGAACGCTCGGCCCACATCGCCGCGACCGAAGCGGCGGCGAACGGGATCGCGTGGACGTACGCGCCGATGGTGGACATCGCCCGCGACCCGCGCTGGGGGCGCATCATGGAGGGGGCGGGTGAGGCCCCCTTCCTCGGCGCCGCCTTTGCCGCCGCGCGCGTGCGCGGGTTCCAGGGCAGTGATCTCCGCGCGCCGACGTCCATCGCCGCGACGGCGAAGCACTTCGTCGCCTATGGCGCCGCCGAGGGCGGGCGGGACTACAATGGCGGCGATGTGTCAGAGCGCGGGCTGCGCGAGGTGTACTTCCCGCCCTTTCACGCCGCGGTCTGTGCCGGCGTGCAGACGGTGATGGCCGGCTTCAACGAGATCGCCGGGGTGCCGTCGCACGCGAACCGTCATCTGCTCACCGATGTCCTGCGCGGCGAGTGGCACTTCGACGGCACCGTCGTGAGTGACTGGAACGGCGTCGTCGAGCTGATCCCGCATGGTGTCGCCGCAGACCGCGCCGCGGCCGGCGCGCTCGCGCTGCATGCGGGCGTGGACATCGACATGGTGTCGGGGGTCTATGCAGGCGAGCTAGCGACGCTCGCTCGCGCCGGGCGGGTGTCGCAGCGCGAGATCGACGACGCCGTGCGGCGCGTGCTGCGGCTCAAGTACCGGCTTGGGCTGTTCACCGATCCGTATCACGGGGCGAGCGCGGCGCGGGAAAAGGCGGTCACCCTCAGCGCGGAAAACCGCGCGGCCGCGCGTCAGGCAGCGCGCGAGTCGATCGTGCTCCTCGAGAATCGCGGCAACCTGCTCCCTCTCGCGCGCGACGCCGGCACGATCGCGGTGATCGGCGAGCTCGCCGACGATTCGGCGTCCACCATCGGCAGCTGGGCGGCGCGCGCGAATCCGGCTGACGCAATCACGATGCTCGCCGGGATTCGCGCCGCCGTGTCGCCGCGAACGCGCGTGCTCTACGCGCGCGGCGCATCGCCGAAGAGCGACGACACCACGGCAATCGCCGAAGCGGTGCGCGTCGCGCGGCAGTCGAGTGTCGCGATCCTCGTCGTTGGCGAGTCGCGGGAGATGACGGGTGAGGCGAGCAGCCGCGCGTCGCTCGATCTCCCCGGTGCGCAGCTCCGTCTCGCGCAGGCGGTGCAGGCGACGGGCGTGCCCGTCGTGGTCGTACTCATGAACGGCCGTCCGCTGGCGATCTCCTGGCTGCACGATCATGTGCCGGCGATTCTCGAGACATGGTACGGGGGCGTCGAAGCAGGGAACGCGACGGCTGAGGTGTTGTTCGGCGCGTACAATCCCGGGGGCAAGCTGCCGGTCACCTTTCCGCGGGCGACGGGACAGGTGCCGCTCTACGCGTCGCACCGGAACACCGGCCGCCCGCCATCGGCGGAGAACAGCTACACGTCGAAATATCTCGACCTGTCGTGGACCCCGCTCTACGCGTTAGGCTACGGGTCGAGTTACACGACCTTCGCGTCAGGCGCTCCGCGACTGAGTGCGAGCGTGCTTCGCCCCGGCCAGTCGGTCGACGTCGCTGTCGACGTCACCAACACCGGTACGCGGGCTGGCGACGAAGTGGTGCAGCTCTACATCCGCGACGACGTCGCCAGCGTCGCGCGGCCGGTGCAGGAGCTGCGCGGCTTCCAGCGCGTGCATCTCGATCCGCACGAGATGCGCACCGTGCACTTCACCATCGACGAGCAGGCGCTCGCCTTCTACGACACGAGCATGACCCGCGTCGCCGAGCCGGGAACGTTCACGGTGCTCACCGGGAGCGATGCCGAGCACACGTCGCGGGCGCAGTTCACCTTCGCGACGGCGAACGGCGCGCCCGTGCGCGTGCCGGAACGCTGCGCGAAGGATGGCCAACCCCTCGCCCGCTGACGGTAGCAGAGGGAGAGCGGGCACGGCGCGGCCGGCCGCTCTCCCCCGCGAAGCGCTGCCTAACGCATGCCGACGGCTCTCAGCAATCCCCCGGGCTCCTGGTCGTACGCCATCGTCCAGTCGGCGACCGCCCGCCCGAGCGCCTGGCCAGCGGCGATGTCCGCGGGATAGTGAATGCCACCGACGACGCGCGACCGTCCCGCCTCGGAGACCTGCTCGTTCAGCGTCGCGGCGTGCTCGGGGAAGTAGGTCGAGATCACTCGCACCGCCGCCGCCGACACGCAGGAGTGTCCCGAGGGATACGACGGATGATTGGGCAGTCCGTACGGGAACCCCGGCTTTCCCGGTACGCGTGTGATCGACGGGTCGGCCATCGACGGACGCAGGAACATGTAGTGGTACTTCGCCTCCCAGCAGCCGATCAGCGCGTCGATCGCCGCGCTGTTCACGAGCGCGAAGATGTGCGAGGCGGAGCGTTCGTCGAGATTGCTGGCGGCGATGTACTCCGCGGCTCGCTCGTCCCAGTAGCCGAGGGCGGTGATGGTGCCGTTGCTCAGGTTCCAGAAGTTCGCGATCGCGATGTCCGCGGGGGTGCGTGCGTTCATCGCATCGCGGACCGCGTTGAGGTTCGCGATGAACTCGGGTGACCCGCGTGCCGGCGGCGGCGGCGGACGGAACTGGCTCTGAGTGGTCAGGTAATACGGCTTCATCGCCGGGAACTGGAACCCGGCGGGCGCGACGCCGGGGAGTCCGACCCAGCCGCCGCCTAACGTGTCAGGGAATGGCTGCCCGTTCCATGGCGTCGAAAACCCATCGTGGCTCGCCCGGTCGACCATGAGGGCACCCACCGCCCGTCCCGCCGCGACGCCGCGGGTGAAGTGCGGGTGCGTCCCGCCCGGTCCCGCGTCGCCATTGCTCGCCACCTGGGCCTCGAGCGCGGAGGCCGCGTCGGGGAAGAGATAGGCAAGCACCGTCGCCGATGCGCCGGCAACCGCGCCCCGCCGCGCTTCGTAGAGCGCGCGACCTCCGCTCACCGGGTCGCTCTCGTCGGATCCCACCACTGCACCGTACTGCGCGACGCCGAGCAGGGCGAGCATCCGTCCCGCCGCGATCGGGCTGACGGAAGGATGAGTGACGAAGAGCTGCCGCGCCGTCGACTGCCACTCGAGCGTCGCAGTCGCCGAGTTGACGGCGAAGGGTTCGGCGGCGGCGGTCGCAGCGGTGATAGTCGCCGACGAGGGTGCCGTCGGCTGGTCGGAGCAGGCGAGCACCGTCGCGCTCACCAGCGCGGCGGCAGCGAGCGCGGCACGACGTGAGTTCCGGACTACGACGCGGGGGAGAATCGCCTGACGATGAGACATCACTGCCTCCTGGCGCAACGCCGCATGACGTGATGGGTGAACGACAAACAAAAACCGGCGAGGGGGGCGCCTTGGCGCTCCACTCAGCCGGTTTCGCGATTAGCTCCGCGCGGGGCATGGGCGATTTCGAGTTGCATGCGACTCGCCCCGCGCATCACAGCTTCTGAGAGTGCACCACCATATCGCGCCTTCGCGGTAAGTCAACAGCGAACCGCCGAAGGCTCACCGCGGCGCGTCAAGGCGCGAGCATCACCGCTGTTGCGAGCGCAACCGCAACGCCAGCTAAACAGATGGCTGCGGTGCCGGCGACGAAGTGGCGAAGGCTGTGCGCCGCCTTCTCAGGTGAAGATGATCTGTCCCCCCGCGGCGAGCGCGTAGAACTCGCCGACCGTGATGATCTCCTCCACCTCCTCGATCATCTCCTCGCGCGACAGCCCGAACATGTCCACCGACGCCTTGCAGGCGTAGAGCTTCGCGCCGGAATCGGCGAGCAGCGTCACGAACTCCGGGATCGGCGGGATGTCGAGCTCCTCCATCTTCTTCGCCATCTGGTGCGTCACGAACGACGACACCCCCGGCAGCCCGCCGAGCATCGTCGGCATGTGCAGCCCCGGGTTC
>DASSZC010000133.1:0-6002 GCA_035702925.1 Gemmatimonadaceae bacterium
CAACCCGGGGAACATCGCGAACACGGTCAACGCGACGGTGAAGCTGCAGTTCCCGACGGCCGGGACCTTCAACTATCACTGCTCGATCCACCCGAGCATGACGGGCTCCGTCACCGTCACCCCGTGATCGTCCGCGCGTTAGGCACGTCGCTCGCCCTCGCGCTCGCGCTCGCCCCGGCGATTGCCGGCGCGCAGTGCCGGCCCGGCGAGCACTCGAACGAGGCGAAGCTCCTCGCCCACTACTCGGCGCCGATCGCCTTCGCGCCGCAGACGGGGCCATCGTTCGCTCGCGGCCGCATCGTGCTCGGCGCCGACCTGACGTACATCCCGAAGCCGGACCCGGCGCTCGAGCGCACGGGCGCCTGCTTCGACGCCAAGAAGTCGACCCAGCTCTCCCCCGTCTTCCCGCGCCCGCGGCTCACCATCGGCCTGCCGTTAGGTATGGGGCTCGAGGTGGGCTACCTCCCCCCGGTCCGGGTCGCCAATGCAAAGGCGAACCTGGTCAGCGGCGCGCTCTCGGTTGCCCGGCCACTCCTGTTGGTTGCCGGGCAGCCGATCGTCGCCGGTGTGCGCGTCCACGCCACCCGCGGCTACGTGAACGGCCCGATCACCTGCAACGACGACGCCCTGCAGCAGACCGACCCGAACGGCCCATGCTACGGTAGCGAGAAGTCGAACGACACCTTCCGCCCGAACATGTGGGGAATCGACGGCTCCGTCGGCCGCTCCTTCCTCGATCGCCGCCTCGACCTGTACGCCGGCGGCGGGATGACCTGGCTCTCCCCGCGCTTCCGTGTCGGCTTCACCGACGCGACCGGCTACCACGACCGCACCCGCGTCGAAGTCGACCTCCACCGCCTCTCTGCCTTCGGCGGCGCGACGTATCACCTCGCCGGCATCTGGTCCGGAACGGCGCAGGTGTATTCGTTCCCGGAAGACGTGACGCTGTTCCGGGTGGGAGCGACGGCGCGACTGGGGAGATAGGAGCTCTGGCGCGTAAGAACGGCGGAACGGCGCCACCGAGACACCGAGACACCGAGAACAGCCTCGAAGGGTGAGTTCTTCCCACCACGGTCGAACAGCATGGGGGCACGGGGGCGAGATGGTCTCGCCATGCGTGACCCAAAGCAGTTCGAGTGTCGACGCGGTTGTCAGACTCTCCGTGCGCTCCGTGACTCCTGTGAAATATTCCGCCGTTGCAACCGCAACTGCAACAGCTGTTGAACAGGAGTCGCGGAGCCACGGAGGACAGCCTCGGCGCGAAAGGATCGCGGCACCAGACCGTAACGGCATAGGCGGCAAGCCGGGCGAGATGATCTCGCCCCGCTTGCCCCCAAGCTGTTTGAGCCCGGTGCGAAAGGCTCAGCCCTGTCGGGCTGTTCTCGGCGCCTCGGTGCCTCGGTGGCGCCGTTCCGCAGTCGCTAGCGACCAGCACGCAGCCCCCCACCTGACTTAGCTTACCACGGTACCCGGATCGAGCCCTCCCGACCGGTGACGGAACCCCCGCCCGGGGAGTCCTTGTGGACTAACCTGTTCCCGGTCTGCCGATGGCAATCTCGTCGCATCCATCTCCACGTCGCGGCTCGTCGATCGCTCCGTATGCCGGTGCGTCCGATGTCGAGCTGTCGGTCGTGATCCCCTGCCTCAACGAAGCGGACACGCTGGCGATCTGCGTGCGGAAGGCGCTCGCCGCGCTCTCCTCCGCCGGGATCAGCGGTGAGGTGATCGTCGCCGACAACGGCAGCACCGATGGATCGATCGAGATCGCCGAGCGCGAGGGCGCGCGCGTCGTGCGCGTGCCGACGAAGGGATACGGCAGCGCGCTGATGGGCGGGATCGAGAATGCGCGCGGACGCTACATCCTCATGGGCGACGCCGACGACAGCTACGATTTCGGCGAGCTCCCGAAGTTCGTCGCGAAGCTGCGCGAAGGGTTCGACCTCGTGCAGGGATGCCGCCTCCCCGCCGGTGGCGGTGAGGTGCGCTCCGGCGCGATGCCCTTCCTCCACCGCTGGTGGGGGAACCCGATGTTCTCGTGGATGGTGCAGCGCTGGTTCCATGCGCCGATCCACGACGTGCACTGCGGGATGCGCGCCTTCACGAAGGCGCTCTACGTCAAGCTCGACCAGCGCTGCACCGGGATGGAGTTCGCCTCGGAGAACGTGATCAAGGCGAGCATCCACGGCGCGAAGATCGCCGAGGTGCCGGTCACGCTGCACGTGGACGGCCGCGTCGCGCACGCGCCGCACCTCAAGACCTTCCGCGACGGCTGGCGGCACTTCCGCTTCTACCTGATGTTCAGCCCGCGCTGGCTCTTCCTCCTCCCCGGTCTGCTCCTCACCGCCGCGGGGCTCGCCGGCTACGCGGTCGCGATGCCGCAGATGCGGGTCGGCAGGGTCGTCTTCGACGTCAACACGCTCCTGTTCGCGAGCCTGGCGATCATCTGCGGATACCAGTCGATCCTGTTCGCGCTGCTGACCAAGTTCTTCGCCATCGGTGAGGGACTTCTCCCGACCGACGCCCGCATCGAGCGCATCGGGAAGATCCTCACCCTCGAGCGCGGACTGATCCTCGGCGCCCTCGCCTCGGTCGCCGGTCTCGCGATGCTCGGCGCGACGATCCTGCACTGGCGGTCCCACGGCTTCGGCCCGATGAACTACGAGACCTCGCTCCGCCTGACGATCCCCGGCATGACCCTCAGCGTGCTCGGATTCCAGACGATCATCTGGAGCTTCTTCGTCAGCATCCTCGCCCTCAAGCGGCGATGACCAGCGACACGCGCCGGAGCGGCACCGCCGCCCCCGACGCGCCGGAGTTCGACGCGTACGCCGCGCGCTACGACGAAGCGCTCGCCGCGGGGCTCAGCGTCACCGGCGAGGACAAGGACTACTACGCCCGCGGCCGCATGCGCTGGCTCGCCGATCGACTCCGCGCGTTAGGCGTGGCCGCGCCGGGGACGGTGCTCGACTTCGGCTGCGGACTCGGCGGCAGCACCCCGCTCTTCCTCGACATGCTCGGCGCGAAGCGGGTCGTCGGCGTCGATGTATCGGAGGGGCTGCTCGACCGGGCCCGCGAGGCGTTCGCCAACGAGCCGCGGGCGCGCTTTCACTCGATTGGCGCCCATGACGCGCCGGGCACCGCCGATCTCGCCTTCGTCAATGGCGTCTTCCACCACATCCCGGTCGCTGACCGTGCCGAGGCGCTGCGCTACGTGCGACGGACGCTGCGCCCCGGCGCGCTGTTCGCCTTCTGGGAGAACAACCCGTGGAATCCGGGAACGCGCTACATCATGAGCCGCGTCTCCTTCGACGAGAACGCGATCACGATCACCCCGCCCGAAGCACGTCGCCTCCTTCGCGCCGCCGGCTTCGAGGTCGTCGAGACCGACTTCCTCTTCATCTTTCCGCGGGCGCTGCGCTGGCTCCGCCCCCTCGAGCGCGCTGTCGCCCGGCTGCCGTTAGGCGGCCAGTACCTGGTGCTCTGCCGCGCGCGCTGAGCTCGTCCTGAACACGCAATGATCATCCGGCTCCCGATCGCCCTCGCGCTGGCGTTCCTCCTCGCCTGGCAGCTCGGCTTCGTCCGCGCCGCCGGCTCCCGCGTCGCGGCATGGCTCGAGTCGCGCTGGGCCCCGCTCGCGCTGTTCGCGGTCGCGGCGGTCATCTTCACCATCGCCTGGGGTTCGTGGACCGCGATCCCCGTCATCCACGACGAGGCTTCGTACCTCTTCCAGGCGAAGCTGTTCGCCAGCGGGCAGTGGACCGCGCCGTCGCCGCCGATCCCCGAGTTCTTCGAGCAGTGGCACGTCTTCGTCGTGCCGCACTACGCCTCGAAGTATCCACCGGGACACGCGCTCTTCCTCGTGCCCGGCGTCCTCCTCGGCCTCCCCGGCATGATGCCGGTGCTGCTCGGTGCGGCGACGGGAGCGCTCGTCTTCTCGGTCGCGCGCCGGCTGAGCAACGGCGTCATCGCCTTCTGGACGTGGGGATGGTGGGTGACGACGCCGATGGTCCTCTGGCTCTTCGGCTCCTACTTCTCGCAGTCGACGTCGGCCTTCTGCTGGATGCTCGGCTGGTACGCGCTCCTCCGCTGGCGCGATGACGAACCTGCCCGCCGCGATCGCTGGCTGTTCGTCGTCGCCGCATCGGTCGCCTGGCTCGGGCTCACGCGGCCGTTGACGGCACTCGCCTATGCGCTGCCGGTCGGCGTCTACGTGCTCTGGACGGTGTCGCGGCGGCGGGACTGGAAGACGTTAGGCCTGGGGCTCGCGCTCGGCGTCGGCATGCTGGCGATGATCCCCGTCTGGAGCATCAAGACCGTCGACAGCGCACGGACGACACCGTACGGGCTGTACTCGAAGATGTACTTCCCGTGGGATGCCCCCGGCTTCGGGCTCGACTCCTCGCCCCCGATGCGCGCGCTCCCGCCGGACATGGCGGCGATGACCGGCGCCGGGCTCGACCCGCATCACGCCTACCACGCGTCGGCGCTCCCGCGCACGCTGGCCGAGCGGACGTTCTATGTCCTGAAGGACATGGTCGGGCCGCCGCGCGTCATTCTCGTGGTGTTCGGGGTGATCGGCCTCTTCGCGATCACCACCGAGCTGGCGTTCGGGCTCGCCGCGACGGCGGTGCTGCTCGTCTGCTACCTCTGGTTCAACCACGGCTCGAGCTGGACGGTCTACTACGTGGAGATCCAGCCGGTGCTGGCGATGGTCGTCGCGCTCGGCCTCTGGCGCGTCATGCAGCTGCGGATCCCGAACGCCGACGCGCGCGGACGCACCCGCGTGATCGCTCCCTTCGCCGCCGGTGTCTCGCTGCTGATGATGGTGTTGCTCGCCGAGTTCACGCGGGTCATCGTCACCCAGGCGCACGCGGTCGCCGCGGCGGCGCAGCGCTACCAGCGAACCTTCCTCGCCTCGGTCGACCAGGTCCCGGCGAAGCGGTCGATCATCTTCGTCCGCTACTCTCCGCGGCACGACCCGCACCTGAGCCTCATCTTCAACGACCCGAACCTCGCCGACGCGCCGCACTGGTTCGTCTACGATCGCGGGGCGGACAACGCGCGCCTGTTGCGCGCCGCCCCCGATCGCGTTCCCTTCCTGTATGACGAAGAGAGCGGGGTCCTCCAGTCGTACATCCCGCCGGACGGCAGCGCCGCGCGGCGTTAGGCAGGGGCCCGGGCGCGAGCCGCCACCCGCGGTGTGCGAGCTCGGCGTCCTCATCGTCCACGGGATGGGCGCGCAGGAGCCGGACTTCGCCGACGGATTCATCGCCGAGATGCAGGGACGGCTGCTGCGGTCGGGGATCGCGCCGGAAACGATCGCCTGGCGCGCGGGCTGGTGGGCGGACACCGTCAAGGCGCGCGAGGACGAGCTCTGGAACGACCTCTCCCGCGACCATACCCTCCGCTACGAGGGCGCACGGCGCTTCGTCATCAGCCACTTCGGCGACGCCCTCGCCTACCAGCGCATCCCGTCGCAGGGGATGGATGTCTACCGCACCATCCACGCGCGCATCCGCGAGCACCTCGGCGCGCTCCGCGACCAGATGGGCGGCGACAAGCCGATCGTCGTCCTCGCCCACTCGTTAGGCAGCGCGATCGTCTCGAACTACATCTGGGACGAGCAGAAGGCCCCGACTCCCGGCACGACTCCGGCTCAGCGCATGGAGACCCTCGCCGGCCTCGTCACCTTCGGCTCGAACATCCCGCTCTTCACACTCTGCCTCGACGAGATCGTCGCGATCCGGTTCCCGGTGCCGACGCTCAGCCCACCCCTCCGCGCCGCCGCCCGCTGGCTCAACTTCTTCGACGCCGACGACGTCCTCGGCTACCCGCTGCGCCCACTCAGCGCGAGCTACCACGACGCCGTGAGCGCCGACCTCCAGATCAACGTCGGCAGCCCGCTCCGTTCGTGGAATCCGCTCTCGCACGAGGAGTACTGGACCGACAACGACTTCACTGGTCCGGTCGCGACACTGATCCGCGAACTGCTGGCGGCGTCG
>DASSZC010000524.1:0-2619 GCA_035702925.1 Gemmatimonadaceae bacterium
AGGTGTCGTTGTCGCCGACGGTGACGAGCACGCCGTAAGGCTCGACGGAGTTGAGCAGGTCGGCGGCGAAGTCGCGCGTGTCGGTCTGCCCCGCGCGCGACGCGCTCGTCCAGTTCGCGAGCAGCGGAATGAGGGCGATGATCAGCAGCGGCGACGCGAGCATGAGGCTGCGCCGGCGCGGCTGTTCGATCGTCTCGGTCCCGACGCGGACGCGATCGGACCCGAACGCGGCGGCGACGGTCTCCCACACCCAGATCAATCCGAGCGCGGCCCAGACCGCCCACGCCGAGTAGCTCCAGAGGTAGAAGTAGTCACGGTCGCGCACCTCGCGCGGCACGTTCTGTCCCAGCTCGGGTGCCTGCGAGTACCCGTACTTGAAGTTCATGTAGTAGACAAGCGCCAGCGTGACCGTGAATATCAACGGCCCGAAGAACCAGAAGCTCCGCCGGTCGCGGGTGTAGTGTACCCACCCTCCGAGCAGTCCGAGGAGGAGGAAGGCGACAGCGAGCGCTGTCTGCGTCGCCTGGTTCGCGTCGTGCGAGTCGCGCATCCACTGCCAGCGGAAGTACGTCCACCACATGTCCACCTGCGCGGTGAACGGTGCCTGACGTTCGCTCAACGCGGGCTTGCCATACTGCTCGCGGTTGAAGTTGTACATGAAGCGGTCGTACGTCAGCTTCGAGAAGGTGCATCCGAAGTGCGGACCGTCGGTGCATGCGGTCGGCTCGCCCTCGTTGATCGGAGGGAAGTGCGCGGCGCGGATCGGCTGCGTCGCGAACACCGTCATCCCGAGCATCAGCGCACCCGCGCACGCCAGCCACATCTTCCAGCGCAGGATCGTATCCCACCGCCGCGCGAGGACGACGACGCCGACCGCAGGCCCGACGAGGAATCCCGCCGGGTGGTTCGCGTAACCGAGCCCCAGCAGGTACGCGATCAGCACGAGGATCCGGTCCGCCTTCTTTCCGTGCGGCGCATCCGCCCAACGGACCGAGAGCCAGGCGACGATCGCGAAGAAGGCGAGCGACACCGTGTACACCTTCTCGTTCACCACCGACTGGTTCCACACCGTGAACGCGGTCGCGCCGAGCAGCGCGGCGAGCACGCCGCCGACGATCCGCTGCCAGCGCAGCGGGAACCATCCGGTGAGCACGCGTTCCGTGATCAGGAACCACGCCCCCGCCGCGAGCGCGCTGCAGAAGGCGGCGAGGATGTTGATGCGCGTCGCGATCCCGGGTGCGATCGGCAGCAGCGAGAAGACGCGGCCGATCAGCACGAAGAAGGGATTCCCCGGCGGGTGCGGCAGCCCGAGGGTGTAGGCGGCGGCGATGTACTCGCTCGTGTCCCACATCGCCGTCGATGGCGCGAGCGTTATGAGGTACAGGATGAACACGCCGAGCGTCGTCAGCCCTGCGGCCAGGTACGACGGGGGTGTCTCGATTTCCTGCGACTGGTAGTTCGGTGTCTGGGCCATGCGGTCCGGAGGGGTATGCGGCGGGGCGCCGCCTCTCGCGGCGCCCCCCCAAGCCATTGAAAATGGCGGTTGCGGCTCAGTGACGGAAGAGACGCTGTCCAGTTAGTACCATCGCGATACCATGGTGGTTTGCTGCCGCGATCACTTCGTCGTCCCGGACGGACCCTCCCGGCTGGACGATCGCCGTCACCCCGGCCGCCGCCGCCTGGTCGATCCCGTCGCGGAAGGGGAAGAAGGCATCGGAGCCCAGCGACGACCCTTTCGTGTCGTGGCCGGCCTGCTGGGCCTTGTGCACGGCGACGAACGCCGCGTCCACGCGGGACATCTGCCCGGCGCCGATCCCGATGCTGGCCCCATCGCGGGCGAGGAGGATCGCGTTCGACTTCACGCTCGATACCGCCTTCCAGGCAAAGGCGAGGTCGCGCGCCTCGACCTCCGTCGGCGCCCGCTCGGTGACGACCTTCCAGACATCGTCGGACTTCGCGAGCGGCGCGCGCTGCTGGGCGAGGAAGCCCCCGCGCACGCGCTTGAAGTCGAGCGCTCCCTCGCGCCACCGCGCGTCCCCCTCGAGCACGCGCAGGTTCTTCTTCCGTCCGAGGATCTCGACCGCCCCCTCGCTGAACGAGGGCGCGACGATGCACTCGACGAACAGCGCCGACACCGCCTCGGCGGCGGCGTCGTCGACCGGGACGGTGAACGCGATCACCGACCCGAAGGCCGACACCGGGTCGCAGGCGAGTGCCTTGCGATAGGCAGCGAGCGAATCGCGACCGGTCGCAATGCCGCAGGGCGTCGTGTGCTTGATGATCGCGCAGCACGGCTCACCACGGAACGCGTCGGCGGCGAGCAGGGCGCCATCGAGATCGAGCAGGTTGTTGAAGGACAGCTCCTTTCCGCCGCGCTGAATCAGCCCTTGCAGCCCTGATTCAGCGTGTTCTATGTAGAGCGCGGCCTGCTGCCCCGGGTTTTCCCCATAGCGCAGCGGCTGTGCCTTGCGCAGTGCGATCGTCATGCGCTCAGGCATGCGATCGCCGCGCTGCGACGCAAACCAGCCGCTGATGGCCGCGTCATATGCGGCCGTGTGCCCGAACGCCTTCTCGGCGAGATCGCGACGAAGATCCACGTCCCCGGTCTTCGAGCGGAGC
>DASSZC010000562.1:0-4624 GCA_035702925.1 Gemmatimonadaceae bacterium
AGCGGCTCCTCCGCCGGCCCGCGCAGTACCGCGCCGCTCCGGCAGTCGAAGCGCGCCCCATGCCAGACGCACTCGATCGTACCGTTGCCGAGCAGCTCACCGGAGGAGAGGGCAAATCCCTGGTGCGGGCATTCGTCGCCGACCGCGCGCACCGCGCCCTGGTCGCGGATCAGGCAGACGCGCTCCCCGTCAGGGAGCGTCACGCCGAGCAATCCGTTCTCCGGGAGCTCGCCGAGCCTGGCGACGCGGGCGAAGCCGTCGCCGACGGGGTTCGTCACGGCGCTCACTCGGTGCTCACCGCCGGGGCGGCCGCAGGTTCGGCGTGCAGCGCGGCGCGCATCGCGTGCCAGCCGAGGCTCGCGCACTTCACCCGCGCCGGAAAGCGTGACACCCCGCCGAAGACGACGAGCTTGCCTAACGCGGCGCGCGCTTCCTCGTCCACCGTCTTTCCGGTCACCAGGTCGTGGAAGCGGGCGAACATCGCCTCCGCCTCCTCGCGCGTCTTCCCCTTCACGGCGACGGTCATCAGCGACGCCGACGCCTGCGAGATCGCGCACCCCTTCCCGGCGAACCGCACCTCGGTCACCCGGTTGTCGGCGTCGAGGGTCAGCCAGACGCGGAGCTGGTCGCCGCACATCGGGTTGCGACCGTCGGCCACACGGTCGACCACCGCCGGCTCGCCATAGTTCCGCGGCGCCCGGTTGTGGTCGAGAATGAGGCTCTGGTACAGCTCCGTGTTGTCGGCCATGCCGTTCCTTCGTCCCCCGTCGCGCGACGGCCGTGCCTAACGATCGTCGCGGGTGAAGCGCGCCAGCGTCAGCTCCTCGAGGCTGGTCCGCAGCGGCTCGAGCTCGATCTGCTCGAGGACGTCGGCCGCGAAGGCGTAGGTCAGCAGCTGCCGCGCCCGCACCGCGCCGATCCCGCGGCTCTTCATGTAGAAGAGCGAGGTCGCGTCGATCCGGCCGACCGTCGCCCCGTGCGTGCACTTCACGTCGTCGGCGAAGATCTCCAGCTGCGGCTTGGTGTCGATCACCGCCCGCGGCGAGAGGAGCAGGGTATGGTTCTCCTGCTTCCCGTCCGTCTTCTGCGCCTCGGGATGAACGTACACCTTCCCGTTGAAGACGCCATGCGCGGTGTCGTCGAGCACCCCGCGATAGACCTCGCGGCTGTAGCAGTTCTCCTTCTGGTGCTCGATCCGCGTCTGGTGATCCACATGCTGCTCGCCGTCAGCCATGTACAGCCCGTTCAGCGTCGCCCCGCACCCCTCGCCGCCGAGCACCGTCCAGACGTTGGTCCGGGAGAGCGCGGCACCGATCGCGAAGGAGAAGGAGACGAAGTGCGAGTCGCGCCCCTGCCGGGCGTCGATCGTCGCCACATGGTACGACCGCGGGCTCTCGCGCTGGATCTTGTAGTGCTCGATTGTCGCCCCGTCGGCGAGCGAGATCTCGGTCACCGAGTTGGTCAGGTACGTCGCCTCGCCGAGCGCGACGTAGCTCTCGATCACCGTCGCCTTCGAGTTCGGCTCGGCGGCGATCAGGATGCGCGGGTGCGAGGCTCCCTTCGCCGACAGCGCGTCGGAGACGAAGAGGAGGTGGATCGGCTTCGACGCGTAGGCGCCGGGAGCGAGGTGGATCACCGCGCCATCGGTGTGCAGCGCCGCGTTCAGCGCGACGAAGGCGCTCTGCTCGACCGTGCAGATCGAGCCGAGCATCCCCTCGACGACGTCCGGCATCTCCTCGCGCGCCTCGCCTAACGGGCGGACGTGTACGCCGGCGTCGAGATCGGCCCCGCTCGACAGCTCGGCGTCGTAGCGGCCATTCACGAAGACCAGCGTCGTCCAGCCGTTCTCGCCGAAGGTCCAGGGCGCGAGCTGCTCGGCCGTGACCTCACCGCCCGGCTCCTGCATGGCGCGGACGTCGAGCTCGGCGATCGGCGCCGCGCTCGTGTACTTCCAGTCCTCGTCGCGCGTCGTCGGGAAGCCGACCTTGGCGAAGTGCGCCGCGCCGCGCGCGCGCAGGTCGCGCAGCCAGCGCGGCTCGCCGTCGCGGGAAGTCGCTGCCTTGACGTCCTCGAGGTAGGCCGACGTGGTCACGCCGCGGCTCCGGTCGCGCCAGTGACCCAGTCGTATCCCTTCGCCTCGAGCTCGAGCGCGAGCTCCTTGCCCCCGCTCTTCACGATCCGTCCCGCCGCGAGCACGTGCACGTAGTCGGGGACGATGTAGTTGAGCAGCCGCTGGTAGTGCGTGACGACGATCGTCGAGCGGTCGGGGCGCCGCAGCGCGTTGACGCCGTTGGCGACGACACGCAGCGCGTCGATGTCGAGGCCGGAATCCGTCTCGTCGAGGATCGCCAGCTTCGGCTCGAGCACCGCCATCTGCAGGATCTCGTTGCGCTTCTTCTCGCCGCCGGAGAAGCCGGTGTTGACCGAGCGATTGAGCATCGCGTCGCTCATCTCGACGACCTTGAGCTTCTGCTCCATCACCTCGAGGAAGTCCATCGGATCGACTTCTTCCTCCCCGCGCGCCTTCCGGATCTCGTTGTACGCCGTGCGCAGGAAGTATGCGTTCGACACCCCGGGGATCTCCACCGGATACTGGAAGGCGAGAAACACGCCCTTCTGCGCCCTGACCTCGGGCGCCATCTCGAGCAGGTCCTCCCCGTCGTACCGCACCGACCCACCGGTGACGGTATACGCCGGATGCCCGGCCAGCACCTGGGCGAGCGTGCTCTTGCCGCTGCCGTTAGGGCCCATGACGGCGTGTACTTCGCCGGGGTTCACGTTGAGCGTGATGCCCTTGAGGATCTCTTTATCGCTTACCGTCGCGCGCAGATCTTTGATCTCTAGCATTCGTCCGTCTCTGGCTGTAAGCGGTAAGCTGCAAGCTGGCAGCAAACCGCGTTTTGAACTGCGAATCCTCCCACCGCCTGCTGCGCCGCCTTCGCTGACCGCTTGCAGCTTATCGCTTACAGCAGGGCGTCACCAACAGCGTCGACCAGCGGGCTACCCGACCGAGCCTTCCAGCGTGATCCCCAGCAGCTGCTGCGCTTCGAGCGCGAATTCCATCGGCAGCTCCTTGAACACTTCCTTGCAGAAGCCGCTGACGATCATCGACACCGCCTGCTCGGCGGTCATCCCGCGCTGCTTCAGGTAGAAGATCTGGTCCTCGCCAATCTTCGACGTGCTGGCTTCGTGCTCTATGGTCGCGGTGTTGTTGCCGACCTCGATGTAGGGGAAGGTGTGCGCGCCGCAGCGGTTGCCGACGAGCATCGAGTCGCACTGGGTGTAGTTGCGTGCGTTCTCCGCCTTCGGCAGCACCTTCACCAGCCCGCGGTAGGAGTTGTTCCCCTGGCCGGCGCTGATTCCCTTGCTGACGATGGTGGACTTCGTGTTCTTCCCCATGTGGATCATCTTCGTCCCGGTGTCCGCCTGCTGGTGGTTGTTCACCACCGCGACGCTGTAGAACTCACCGGTCGAGTCGTCCCCCTGGAGGATGACGCTCGGGTACTTCCAGGTGATCGCGCTCCGCGTCTCGACCTGCGTCCACGAAATTTTAGAACGCGGCCCGGCGCACTTCCCGCGCTTGGTGACGAAGTTGTAGATCCCGCCGACCCCGTTCTCGTCGCCGGCGTACCAGTTCTGCACCGTGCTGTACTTGATCGAGGCGTCGCCTAACGCGACGAGCTCGACGACCGCGGCGTGCAGCTGGTTGGTCGAGCGCTTCGGCGCCGTGCACCCCTCGAGGTACGACACGTAGGCCCCCTCGTCGGCGACGATCAGCGTCCGCTCGAACTGGCCGGTATCGGCCGCGTTGATGCGGAAGTACGTCGACAGCTCCATCGGGCAGCGCACCCCCTTCGGGATGTACACGAAGGAGCCGTCGCTGAACACCGCCGCGTTGAGGGCGGCGAAGAAGTTGTCGCTGTAGGGCACGACCGAGCCGAGGTACTTCTTCACCAGCTCGGGATGCTCGCGCACCGCCTCGCCGAAGCTCATGAAGATGATCCCGAACTTCGCCAGCTCCTCCTTGTACGACGTCCCGACCGAGACCGAGTCGAACACCGCGTCGACCGCGACCCCGGCCAGCGCCTTCTGCTCGCTGAGCGGGATGCCGAGCTTGTCGTACGCCTCGCGGATCTTCGGGTCCACTTCGTCGAGGCTGCCTAACGGCTTGGCCGTCTTCGGCGCCGAGTAGTAGACGATGTCCTGGTAGTCGATCGGCGGGTACTCGACGTTCGGCCAGCGCGGCTCGGTCATCTGCTGCCAGCGGCGGAAGGCCTTGAGACGCCACTCGAGCAGCCACTCCGGCTCGTTCTTGCGGGCCGAGATGAGGCGGACGGTGTCCTCGGACAGCCCGCGCGGAATCGCATCCGCCTCGATGTCCGTGACGAACCCCGCCTTGTACTCGCGGTTGACCAGGGTCTCGATCGACGTGCTCATGGCGTCATCATTGGTTCAGCTCTCGACTCGTAACTGCCTGCAAGGACGCGTCTTACGGCGCGCGAACTCCGCGTCCGGAGGCACCGGTTGCCGGCGCGATCCGGGAAGCCCTATAAAGTTAGTCCCTTTTCACGGGATTTCAACAAAACGCGGGGCTGGGAGGTTCCGGGGTGGAGGAGACTGCGGT
>DASSZC010000199.1:0-7745 GCA_035702925.1 Gemmatimonadaceae bacterium
CGGAGCAGGGTGATCGCGCGGCCGGCGATCGCGTCGGCGACCGACCAGTGCTCGGGAGAGCCGACCTCGCGCCGAACACCATCGAGCGAGACGGTGCGCGCGACGTTCAGCCCAACGAGCGCCTTCGCCTCGAGGATCCGCCGCGCGGAGGAATCGATGCGCGCGGCCGGGATCGTCCCGGCGACGACGGCCTGCTCGACCGCGTCGATCGCCCGCCTGACGTCGCTCGGCTTGAGGAGGACGTCGGCTCCCGCCTGGACCGCGAGGACGGAGCTGCGCTCGATCGGGTACCCCTCGCCGATCGCGTCCATGGTGAGCGCGTCGGTGTAGGCCATGCCGCGGAAGTGCAGGGTGTCGCGAAGGAGGTCGGTCATCACCCGCGGCGCGAGCGTCGCCGGCGCGTTGTCCCCCTCGACGGCGGGGAGCGCGATGTGCGCGCTCATCACCCCGGAGACCCCGGCCGCGATCGCCGCGCGGAAAGGCACCAGCTCGACGGTGTCGAGCTGTGCGCGGTCCGATTTCACCACCGGGAGGGCGAGATGCGAATCGGTGTCGGTGTCGCCGTGTCCGGGAAAGTGCTTGGCCGTCGCCAGGGCGCCGGCATCCTGCAGCCCGCGCACGAACTCCGACGTGAGTCGCGCGACCGCCGCCGGATCCTCGCCGAAGGAGCGGGTGTTGATCACCGGGTTCGCCGGATTGTTGTTGACGTCCGCCACCGGACCGAAGACGACCTGGATCCCGACGGCGCGTGCCTCACGGCCGATCGCGTACGCGGCGGCATAGGTCAGCGAGTCGCTGTTCGCCGCGCCCATCGCCATCGCCGTCGGGAACACCGTCGCCGACCCGCCATAGAGCATCGAGGGAACGAAGATCCCGCCCTCGAGGCGGCCGAGCCCCGGCTCGAGGTCGCTATGGACGAGGAGCGGAATCGCCGCGTGCTGCTGCAGCGCGTTCAGCTTGACGGCGACGTCGATCGGCGAGCCGACGGACATCGTCATCGAGCCGACTCCATCCTTCTCGATCCACTCGACCAGCTGCGCATATCCCGGGTCGCGCTCGTTGGCGAAGTCGCCCATCACCCAGATGCTGACCATCTGCGCGATCCGCTGCCGGAGGGTCAGCGATGCGAGGGTGCTGTCGACCCAGTGTCGTTGGGCGGCGGTCAGCGGCTGCCCGGGTGCGAGCTTGCCGGCACCTGCAGGGGGTGGAACGGTCTCCCGCGGGACCGGGCTGGCAGAGGTGGCCGGGGGTACAGGCCGGCCGCAGGACGCGCTGGCGGCGGCGAGGAATCCGAGCGTGAGCGCGCGGATTGCCGTACGATTCAATGGAGAAGGCATCGCTCGGGAAGTTACTGGCCCGCCACCGCGCAGGGAATCGCGCGGCCGCCGGCGCGGTCCGCGCATGTGTCTTGCACCCAACGGGGGAGCACGGCGCGCGTTCCGCTGATGAAAGTGTGAACGTTCTCACAAATAGATGCGGCGCCGTCGTTCACTCAACTCGTACTGGAGGCGACATACATGAGAGCTATTCTTGCCGCGGTAATGCTGGCGACGTCGGTGGTGGCGTGTGGCGGACGCACGGTCGAAGTGCAGTCGGCACCGGCGCCCGCGTCGGACGCCGCGGTCAACGTGACGAACAACCTGAGCGAGCCGGTGAACGTCTACGTGAACGCGGGCGGCGAGGACATCTTCCTCGGGCAGGTGGGCGGCGGGAGCGCGATGTCGCTTCCGGTGAAGGGAGTTTCGGCTGGTTCCACGGTCACCCTCAAGGCGACCCGCATGTCCGACAAGTACAGCTACAGCAAGTCGGGCGTCGTGATCTCCGGGACGTATCTCTGGCAGGTTCCGTAACCCCCGCCTGGCGCGCAAATCGTTGCGGCGCTGTTGCTAGCGTTCGCCGCGACGGATAGTTTCAAGGGCCGGAGCGACTCGCTCCGGCCCTTTTATTTTGCGTTCATCTGCGGCCTCGCGCGCTCCTCGCGGCGGCGTGCAGTCCACCAGCCGGACCCCTGCGCCCCGTCGCATGAAGCGAATCTGGGACTCGATCAAAACCGGGTACCTCCGAATCATCGGTCCGATCGCGGACTGGCTGGTCGAGAGACGAGTCCATCCCAACACGATCACCACGATCGGGACGCTCTGCACCGTCATCGGCGGGATCATCTACGCGACGGGGCACATCCGGACGGCGGGCTGGTTCCTCGGACTGACCGCGCTCTTCGACGTCCTCGACGGAACTGTTGCCCGCCGCACCGGGCGCAGCAGCACCTTCGGCGCCTTCTACGATTCGACGCTCGACCGGGTCTCCGACGGCGCGGTGCTCGGTGGTCTCATGTACTTCTACGCCTTCAGCCCGCGCTACTCGAGCCATGTGATGCTCATCGTCACGCTGCTCGGTCTCGTCGGCGCGTACATGACGTCGTACACCCGCGCCCGCGCCGAAGCGCTTGGCATCGATGCCAAGGTCGGAGTGCTGCAGCGCCCGGAGCGGGTCACCCTGCTCTCGGCGCCGCAGGCATTCTTCGGCCTCGCGCTCGGCGGCTGGGTGCTGGCCGCGATCATCGTCCTCCTCACCGTGACGGCGTGGATCACGGTCGTTCAGCGTTTCATCGTCGTTCACGCCGCGACGCGGCCGGCTGGTCCCTCCACGGCGGAGACGCCGCGCGAAGGGACGGTTCCGCCGAGTGCCGCGACGCCCCCGACCCCCCCGGCGCTGTCGCGCCAAGTCATTTCCTGAGATCCGGAGATCGGTTTCGTGCAGTCTTCAAGCACTGGTAATCCTTCGAAAATCCGTCCCGCCACGGGGCGGCTCGGCATCATCACCCCCGGCCTCGGCGCGGTCGCGACGACGTTCATCGCCGGCGTCGAGAGCGTCAGGCGCGGGCTGTCCCAGCCCGTCGGCTCGCTCACCCAGATGGCGACGATCCGCCTCGGCAAGCGCGCCGAGAATCGCGTCCCGCTGATCAAGGAGTTCGTCCCCCTCGCCGAGCTGAAGGACATCGTCTTCGGCGCCTGGGACCCGATCCCCGATGACGCGTACACCGCCGCGAAGAAGGCGGGGGTCCTCGAGGATCGCCATCTCGACCCGATCGCCGACTACCTCAAGGGCATCAAGCCGATGCCGGCGGTGTTCGAGAACAAGTACGTCACGCGCATCCACGGCACGAACGTCAAGAAGGGGAAGAACAAGCGCGACCTCGCCGAGCAGCTGCGGCAGGACATCCGCGACTTCAAGGAGAAGAACAAGCTCGATCGCGTCGTCATCGTCTGGTGCGCGTCGACCGAGATCTACATCAAGGCGGGCCCGCAGCACGCGACGCTCGCCCAGTTCGAGAAGGCGATGGAAGCCAATGACGACGCGATCGCGCCGTCGATGCTCTATGCCTACGCGGCGATCATGGAAGGCGTCGCCTTCTGCAACGGCGCGCCGAACCTCGCCGTCGACATCCCGGCGCTGATCCAGCTGGCGAACGAGAAGGGCGTCGCGATCAGCGGCAAGGACTTCAAGACCGGCCAGACCTGGATGAAGACCGTCATCGCGCCGGGGCTCAAGGCGCGCATGCTCGGCCTCGCCGGCTGGTACTCGACCAACATCCTCGGCAACCGCGACGGCGAGGTGCTCGATGATCCGGCGTCGTTCAAGACGAAGGAAGAGTCGAAGCTCAGCGTGCTGCACACGATCCTGCAGCCGGAGAAGTCTCCGGAGCTGTACAAGGGCTTCTCGCACGTCGTGCGCATCAACTACTACCCGCCGCGCGGCGACAACAAGGAAGGCTGGGACAACATCGACATCTTCGGGTGGATGGGCTACCCGATGCAGATCAAGGTCAACTTCCTCTGCCGCGACTCGATCCTCGCCGCCCCGATCGCGCTCGACCTGGCGCTGTTCTCGGATCTCGCGCAGCGCGCCGGGATGAAGGGGGTGCAGGAGTGGCTCTCCTTCTACTACAAGAGCCCGATGACGACGCAGCCGACGCTGCTCCCCGAGCACGACCTGTTCATCCAGCAGACGAAGCTGAAGAACACCCTTCGCCAGATGATGGGCGAGGAGCAGGTCACCCACGTCGACGAGTAGGAACCGATCATGGGCCGCTCCCGCCTTGCCGGCGTTCGCTCATCGCTCATCGCAGTGTCGATGCTCGCATTGGCGGGAGGGGCTACGGTCGCCTGCGATGCATCGCCGCGCAAGTTACAAATCCGGACGTTCTCCGAGCACTTCGAGTATCGCATTACGTCGGACCCGATGCCGCCGCGGGCGCGCGAGGACGTCATCTATCGCGTCACGGTGATCGACAAGGAGAACGGGCAGCCGGTCGAGGGTGGGGAAGGCCGCATCTTCGCCAACAACGAGGTCGGGACGAGCACCTGGGACTCCTTCATCGCCGCTCCCGAAGTCGGCACGTACACCGCGAAGCTCCGCTTCGTGACCGCAGAGCAGTGGGCGGTCGGGATCGAGTTCCGGCGCGACACGCTCCCCGGCACCAAGATCGAGCGCGCGACCGACTGGCAGCAGGAAGTCGGCGCGGAGCGCGCCGAACCCTGAGACGAATTCGCACAGGTCAATCGACTCGACATGCGTCACTTCTACCGCAGCCACATGCCGCCCGCCGAAGTCCTGGCGATGGCTGACAAGTTCTTCCCCGATCTCGGCCTCGCCCCGACGGCGACCGCCGTCCGCGCCCGTTCCTTCACCGGACCGTTAGGCTCGATGAAGGTGACGGTGAAGGCCGAGGGCGGACACTACACCTTCATCGAGGTCGACACCGACCAGATGGGGGAGAGCCGCCTCGACCGCAACGTGAAGCGCTTCTTCGTGCACTGTCACCGGCGCGAGGATCCGTCGCACACGCTCGAAGCCTCGTACTGATGGCGACGCGCGCCAGGGGCGGACGCGCCCCCGCGGCGCCGGTAGTGCAGGCGATCGACCCGGAGGTCCCGGGATCGGCAGCCGCGCTGTTGACCCGCGAGCAGAAGCTCGAGCTTTACTACTGGATGCGGCTCACCCGCTCGCTCGAGGAGCGGCTGGTGAACCTCTATCGGCAGACGAAGGTCGTCGGTGGGCTCTTCCGGTCGTTAGGCCAGGAGGCCGACGCCGTCGGCAGTGCCTTCGCGCTGGACAAGCAGAAGGGCGACATCCTGTCGCCGCTGATCCGGAACATGGGCGCGATGCTCGTCCGCGGCGCCGAGCCGACGGAGATCATCCGCCAGTACATGGCGAAGGGTGACTCGCCGACGCGCGGCCGCGAGCTGAACATCCACTTCGGGGGCCCGGAGCGCGGCTTCATCGGCCAGATCTCCCACCTCGGCGACATGGTGCCGGTGATGGCCGGCGTGACGCTTTCGTTCAAGCTGCGCGGCGAGGAGCGCGTCGGTCTCGTCTACATCGGCGACGGCGCGACGTCCACTGGCGCATTCCACGAAGGGATCAACTTCGCGGCAGTGCAGCGCTGCCCGCTCGTCGTGATCATCGAGAACAACGGCTACGCCTATTCGACGCCCACCTGGAAGCAGACGGCGGCCAAGCAGTTCGTCGACAAGGCAACGGGCTACGGAATTCCGGGGGAACGCGCCGACGGAAACGATGTCATCGCGACGTACGACGTGACGAAGCGCGCCGTCGAGCGCGCACGGCGCGGCGGCGGCGTCACCCTCATCGAGCTGATGACCTATCGCCGGAAGGGACACGCCGAGCATGACAACCAGTCCTACGTGCCTGACGGCGAGATCACGCGGTGGGAGAAGGAGAACGATCCGCTCGATCGCTACCTCAGGCAGCTGACCGGCGAGCTCGCCGTGAAGCGCGACGAGCTCGCGGCGATCGATGCCCGCGTCCAGGAGGAGATCGACGCGGCGACGGACACCGCCGAGCAGTCGCCGATGCCCGAGCCGACGGATGCGCTGGTCGGGGTCTACGACGAGCCGAAAACCGTCGAGCCGCTCTGGTTCCGGAGCGGGGTGAAGAGCGCGGTCGAGAAGAACGAGCGCGCCGCGGGGTGGGGGACGTTCGATGGCTGAGCCGAACGGCGAGATCACCTACCTCGAAGCGATTCGCGAGGCGCTGTTCGAGGAGATGGAGCGCGATGCCAACGTGTTCTGCCTCGGCGAGGACATCGGGGCATACGGCGGCGCGTTCAAGGTCACCGACGGGCTGCTCGCGAAGTTCGGGGAGCAGCGCGTCATCGACACGCCGATCAGCGAGATCGCCATCGTCGGTGCCGCGGCCGGCGCGGCGCACATGGGGCTGCGCCCGGTCTGCGAGATGCAGTTCATCGACTTCATCTCCTGCGCGTACGACATGCTGACCAACTACGTCGCCACGGCGCGCTATCGCGCGTTCCTGTCGACGCCGATGGTGGTGCGCGGCCCGAGCGGCGGCTACGTGCGCGGCGGCCCCTTTCACTCGCAGAACCCGGAAGCGGCGTTCCTCCACACTCCCGGGCTGAAGATCGTCTATCCGGCGACCGCGTCGGACGCGAAGGGGCTGATGAAGGCAGCGATCCGCGACGAGGACTGCGTGCTCTTCTTCGAGCACAAGTACCTGTACCGCCGCGTCAAGGAGCGGATGCCGGAGGGCGATCACGTCGTCCCGATTGGCAAGGCGCGGGTGGCGCGCGAGGGAAAGGATCTCTCGATCATCACCTACGCGGCGACGGTGTGGAAGGCGCTGGAGGCGGCCGAGACCCTCGAGCGCGAGCAGGGACTCTCGGTCGAGGTCCTCGACCTCCGCTCCCTGCTGCCGATGGACGACGAGGCGATCGTGGCGACGGTGAAGAAGACGAACCGCGCCCTGATCGTGCACGAGGACACGCGGACGGGCGGGATCGCCGGGGAGATCTCGGCGCGCATCAACGAGCTGGCATTCGAGTGGCTGGATGCACCGGTGCTACGCGTCACCGCCGCCGACGTCCCGCTCCCTTATTCACCCCCGCTCGAGGATTACGTCCTGCCGCAGACGGCGGACATCGTGCTCGCGGCGCGCAGGCTGGCGGAGTACTGAGATGAGCCGGACGGACGTTCCCGTTTCTACCCCCGAGCCGCCGCCGCTGAACCCGGCGATCCGGAACACGATGGTCGGCTGCCTGACGGTCGTCGTCGGTTTCTTCGGCGGGGGGATGATCGCGCTCCTGCTGGTGCGCATCGCCGACCTGCTGAGGCGGTGCACTCCCGCTCAGGGTTTGCCAGTTTGCGGGAATTGGGCGATTTATGCAGGGATAGGCGGAGCGATCGGCGCGGTCCTGCTGCCGACGGTCGTGTTCATCAAGCTGCTGCGCGCTGACGCGGCGGCACGTGACTCAGGTCAATAGGAGCATCCGGTGGCACGCATCGACGTAGTCATGCCGCAGATGGGAGAATCGATCGCCGAAGGGACACTCTCGAAGTGGCTCAAGAAGGTCGGCGATGCGGTGAAGCGCGACGAGCCGCTGTTCGAGATCTCGACGGACAAGGTGGACGCCGAGATCCCGGCGCCGACGGCGGGAGTGCTCGCCGAGATCGTCGTCAGCGAGGGGCAGACGGTAGCCGTGCAGACGGTCGTCGCGCGGATCGAGACGGAGAAGGGCGCGGCGGCGGGTGGTGGCGCCCCGGCAGGTGCGGGGAGTGCGGCGGCGGGGAACGGGGTGAAGGCGGAGCCGGCGACGGCGGGGGCCCCCCCCAAGTCCCAAGCTGCCACCCCGTCCGCTCCCGCCCAGCATCCTTCCGCCGCAGCCACAACCGCCGCATCCCCCGCACCTGCCGCGGCGAGCGCCG
>DASSZC010000006.1:0-4785 GCA_035702925.1 Gemmatimonadaceae bacterium
TGGCACCGCGGCGGCTGTCGTTCGCGAGCGTCGCGACCGGCGCATGCACAGCTGGCACTCGCGCGTCGAATACCGGCTCTACGCGCCGCGCGAGCACCTCGCTCCCGAGATGTGGGAGCAGCTCGCCCCACTCCAGCCGGTGGACTCGTCGGCTCACGACAGCGACGAGCCAGCACCATCGCGTCATCCGCTCAGTACGCTGGAAAAGGCGGTACACCTCGTTCAGGAACACCGCGAAGAACTCGAGCAGCGCCTCGCCGAACGGTGGTGCGACCACGAGTGCCGCCCCCTCTTCGTCGACGGCGGGATCAGCGGCAGCGAGCGGGTCGCCCGCAACCAGTGCGTCGTCGGCGTGGTCAAGAGCCACCGCACGCTGTACGCGGTCGACGACGCCCTGAACGTCGTCCTCCGGCTCGGGCCGGCTGAGCGTACGTCCGTCTTCCTGCTCGAGCCGAAGCGCCGCACCGCGGTCGCCAGCTGGTACCTCCGCCTCCGCGACGCGACCGGCCGCGACCCGACCTTCGGCCTCGTCCGGGTCGAGATCGCGCGCGACCCGAACCAGGACATATCGGCGCGCGCCGACGAGGTCTCGCGCTGGCTCCTCGCCGAGGGGAGCCCGCTCGCGCTCCCCGATTCGCGGTGGGACCGCATGGCGTATGGAATTCGCGATTCTGAAGAGTTTCTCAAGGCAATCACATGAATCCACTCGGCCGCGTCGTCGCCACTGAGCGACGCCCGAATACTCCGCACGAGTTCCATTTCTGGACCGCGCTCGACTCCCCCGTCGGGATCGGGACCATCGTGCGCGTCGAGGGGATGCAGCCGGTCGAGGGACAGATCCCGCAGATCTACGGGATCGTCGTCGAGGGATTCAGCTACACCGACCTGCAGTCGCCGCTGCACGACGTGATCGGCCACGACGGCTCACCGTCAGGCGGTGCCTTCGCGCCGACCGAGCGCGCCGAGATCCGCCTCTACACCGCCGCCGTCCTCCGCCAGATCCCCGAGGAACCGCTGCAGCCGGTGCCGATGGGGCAGGTCTTCCTCGCCGCCGACGAGGACGTTGCCGTCGCCCTGCGCATGGATGGGTACCTGAAGGAGGGCTCGCGCACCGGAATCCCGATTGGGGTCTATCGCGCCGGGGGCACCGATGCGCCGATCTACCTCGACGCCGATTTCCTCCTCGGTCCCGAGGCCGCGCACCTCAACATCACCGGCGTCTCCGGTCTCGCGACAAAGACCAGCGCCGTCGAGTGGCTGCTGCAGTCGATCTTCGCGCACTTTCCCGAGCAGAAGGGCTCCGTCGCGGCGGTGACCTTCAACGTGAAGGGACCCGACCTCTGCTTCCTCGACCAGCCGGGCGCGATCGATGAGCGTGATCGCGCGATCTACGACAAGCTCGGCGTTCCCGCGAAGCCCTTCGAGAACACCCAGTACTTCGCGCCGTACCACTCGAAGGGACATTCGCTCAACACGCTGCGCTCGAACGACGCGCTCGCCCACAACGTCCAGCCGCTGACCTGGGGGCTGCACGAGGTACTGCAGTACGCCGAGGTCCTGCTCAACAAGGACGACATCGACGCGAAGGCGGACGCGCTCATCGACTTCATCGCCCGCAACGTCGTCGGCCAGGACTTCACCGACCCGATGCTCTCGCGGACGCATCGCGTGCAGTCGTTCGCGGACCTCGAGCAGTGGTTTCGCGACGTCCTGCGCGCGCTCGAGGCGAAGAACGCCGAGGGGTGGCGGACGCACCACGTGGCGACGATCCGCAAGGTGCGCAACCGGCTCTCGAACATCTCGACGCGCTGCGCGGGGCTCGTCACCGACGACGGGGCGGTGAGCGATCTCCCGTTCGGGAGCTTCGAGGACCGGACGGTGTATGTCATCGACGTCGCCGGGCTCGAGGAAGACGCGCAGGATCTCGTCTTCGCCCGCGTGGTCACCAAGCTCCGCGAGCACCTCGAGCGGCGCGACCTCGGCGTCAACCATGTCGTCGTCTTCGTCGATGAGCTCAACAAGTATGCACCGTCGGATGGCCAGGACACCTACGTTCGCAAGATGCTGCTCGACATCGCCGAGCGCGGGCGCTATCTCGGGCTCGTGCTCTTCGGGGCGCAGCAATTCCGCTCGCAGGTGCACCGTCGCGTCGTCGGCAACGCCGGCAGCGCGCTCTATGGCCGCATGGACGCCGACGAGCTGGCGACGCCCGGCTACGCCGTGCTGAGTCCCGCCATCAAGACCAAGCTCGCGACGCTCGAGAAGGGTCAGCTGATGGTCAGGCATCCGCACTTCACGCAACCGGTGTTCGTCCGCTTCCCGCGCCCGTCGATCATGCGCGGGAGGGACGGCGTCGAGCGCTTCCCGCAGGCGACCGCGGTCGGCCTCGACCAGGCAATCCTCCGCTCGCTGCGCGCGCTCGATGGCTCGGTGACGCTGCAGTGGGTGCAGGATGCGATCGGCATCCACGAGGAACAGGCCATCGTGCGCGCGCGCAACGCGACGATCCGCATGCGCCCGAACGACGTGAAGAGCTTCTTCCTCGCGCAGCTCCCGCCGCTGATCCGCAGCACTCCGGTGAAGCCGAAGCCCGCCGGCATCGCGATCCGCGGCACCCCGTTCGACGACCCCTACGGCAACGGCTGATGTCGCCGTCGTCGTTCACCATCGCGGGGATCGCCGCGTTGTCGCTGCTCGCCCCGGCCGTCTGCGCCGCGCAGAACGGAAACGGCGCCAACGGAGCGGTCGCGCTCGAGGTCCGTCCACGCGCCGGCGACACGGTCAGCGTCAAGCTCGAGCAGCGCGTCGAGATGACGGGGACGCGCCGGATCGCGGGGCGCGACTCGACCGCTCGCGTCACCTCGTCGATGGTGATGTTCGCGCGGACGATCGTCGAGAGCGTGACCCCCGAGCACAGCATCGTCGCGACGCACACCGACTCGGTGCGCCTCGAGACGAGCGACGATCACGCCGAGGCGATGCGTGCCGACGCGATCCGCGCCCTCGCCGGCACCGTCTCCCGGCTGCGCATCCTCCCCGACGGCACCGGGCAGAGCGTCGACAGCGCGTTAGGCGCGCAGTCGGCGAGCCTCGTCGCCGTCATGCCGGCGACCCTTCCCGGCGCCCCCGTGGCCGTCGGCGGCAGGTGGACGCGGAAGATGCCGATCCCCTCGACGAACGCCGCGCGCGGCGCCGGCGAGGTGCGCGCGGTCTTCCGCCTCGACTCGCTCACCGGCGGCGGCCGCTACGCCTGGATCTCGATGAAGGGGTCGATGCGCCGCGACGAGCGGGCTCCCGTGGGTGGAAGCGGCGAGAGCGCCGGCGCGGTCAGCGGCTCGATCACCGGTGTGATGACCCTCGACCGCCAGCGGGGATGGATCATCTCGGCGCTGACCGACATGACCGTCCGCTCGACGGTGACCACGGCGAACGCGCCGGCGGTCCCGCTCAGGGTCACGGTGCGCGTGATCCAGAAGATGCGGGCGAACGACCAGGACTGACCCGGTGCCGCCCCGGTGCCTGACGGCGCGGCGCATGGCGGAAACGCATGTAGATCTTTATGTTTCATTCGGTTACAGCGCTGAATGCTACAATTCTGATACTGGCCCCCGAAGTGCACATTCCGCGGTGAGCGGCGCACTCACGGACAGCGACATGGACTCGTGCGACTCGTTCACCTAAGCGACCTCCACCTCGGCTACCGCCAGTATCAACGCCTGACCCCCGCCGGGATCAACCAGCGCGAGGCCGACGTCGCGCGCGCATTCCGCAACGCGATCGACAAGACGATCGAGCTTGCACCCGACGTCGTCGTCATCGCCGGCGACATCTTCCACAACGTGCGCCCCACGAACCCGGCGATCCTCACCGCGTTCAGCCAGTTCGCGCGACTGCGCCAGCGGCTTCCGAACGCGATGGTGGTCATCGTCGCCGGAAACCACGACACGCCGCGCACCGCCGAGACGGGGTGCATCCTCAAGCTCTTCGAGCCGCTGAACATCGAGGTCGTCGACCTCGAGCCGCGCCGGATCACGGACGCCGACCGCTCGCTCTCGATCCTCGCCGTCCCCGACAGCGGGGGGCGGCGGCCGGCGCTGAGCCCGGACGCCGGCTACCGGCACAACGTCCTCCTCCTCCACGGCGAGGTCGAGGGGGTCATCCCCGACCACGCGAAGATCACCGACCGCGCGTCGGTGACGATCTCCAACGAGGAGCTCGGCGCCGACCGCTGGAGCTACGTCGCCCTCGGGCACTACCACGTCTACCGCCAGGTCGCGCCTAACGCGTACTACTCGGGCTCGATCGACTACACCAGCGCCAACGCCTGGGGCGAGCTGGCCGAGGAGCGCGAGTCGCGGATCGGCGGGAAGGGGATCATCGAGCACGACCTCGCCACCGGCGAGCACCGCTTCCACGAGCTGCCTAACGTTCGGCGCTGGATCGACCTGCCGGCCCTCTCGGCGCGCGGCCTGTCGTCGGCGGAGCTCGACACCGCCATCCGCACCGCGGTCGAGCAGTGCGAGGGCGGGATCGACGAGCAGGTCGTCCGCCTGCTCGCCCGCGACGTGCCGCGCCACATCGCCCGCGACCTCGACCAGAAGGCGCTGCGCGAATACCGCCGCCGCGCCCTCCACTTCCTCCTCGACACCCGCCGCCCCGACATCATCCGCTCGCACGGCCATGGTGCGCCGGGGCGGCGGCCCTCGCTCCGCGACGTCGTTCGCGACAAGCTCCGCGGCCGCGTCATCGAGTCGGACCTCTCCCGCGAGGCGCTCGTCGACCTCG
>DASSZC010000161.1:0-2054 GCA_035702925.1 Gemmatimonadaceae bacterium
GGTCCCGATGTTGGTCTTGAGGTTTCCCCACGAGAACGGGGAGATCAGGAGCCCGAGGTTGGCGATCAGCCGGTTGGTCTTCGCGTTGTTCGTGTTCCTCTTGACGCTGTAGTACGGGTTATCGACCTCGGATGCCGCCCCGAAGCTGGTGAGGCGGCGCCGGGTGCCGATCGTGCTGATGTAGTCCTTCGCGTTGTCGGTCGCCGGCCAGATCATCAGCCCGATGAGCGGACCGTTGTCGCCCTTGAGCGACTGGTCGTTGTTCGTGTTGGTGAACGACATCGACAGGTCGGTGCGAAGGGCGGGGAGCACCTGGACCTGCGACGCCCCGGAGAGGCTGATCTTGTCGAGCCGCGAACCGGGGACCACGCCGTCGTCGCGCGTCAGCCCAGTCGAGATCCGGTAGTTGATCCGGTTGTCGGCGGCGGCCCCGCTGAACGCCAGGTTGTGCTTCTGGGTGAGCGCGGTCCGGAAGAAGCCGTCGACGTTGTCGTAGAACTTCGTTCCGGCCGGGTACGGATCGCCGAAGTACTGGAACGAGGCGCTCGGCGTCGCGCTGAGACCGTAGACGCGCTGGACCTCCGGCGCCCCGCGCGCGTTGGCCACGGTGAAGGCGTTGTTGTACTCGAGCCCCGCGCCGACCTTCCCCCGCTTGGTCGTGATCACGATCGCGCCATTCGCGGCGTCGATGCCATAGAGCGCCGATGCCTCAGGACCCTTGAGGACGACGAGCGACTCGATGTCCTCGGGGTTGATGTCGGCGGCGCGGTTCGAGAAGTCGACGCCGCGGTTGTTGAAGGCGGTGACCGAGCCCGGAGCGTCGGACGCGAGGACGTTGGTGTTCAGCGTCTTGTTGTCCATCGGCAGCCCGTCGATGATGAACAGCGGCTGGTTGCTGCTGCTGATCGAGCTCGTTCCGCGGATGGTGATCATCGACGACGCGCCGGGGACGCCGGAGCTGCTGCTCACCGTGACGCCGGCGACTCGCCCCTGCAGCGCGTTGACGAAGTTCGTCCGTTGCGACTGGGCGATCGCCGGGCCGGCGACGGTCTGCTGCGCGGTACCGACCGAGCGCTGGGTCGCCGTCTGGCCTAACGCTGTGGTGACGACCTCATCGAGCTTGGTGACCGACCGCCGCAGCTGGACGTTCATCACGGTGGCGGCGCCGACGGTCCGCTCCTCGGGCGCGTAGCCGATCAGCCGATAGAGCAGGATCTGGCCGTCCTCGACGCGGAGGACGTAGTTCCCCTCGTTGTTGGTCTGGGTGCCGAGGCTCGTTCCCCGGATGGCAATCGTCACATCGGGAACAGGGGCGCCGGCCTCGTTTGTTACCTGGCCCCTGACCGTCTTCTGCTGCGCCTGCGCGGCCGCGGCAAGAAGCGTGAGGCCCATCAAAACCGTGATTACTCGGGTTTTCATCATCTCGTGTACCGGGTTCCAGTGGACAGCGGCTCGACTCCGGTGGGCGCTCCGCGCCGCGGGGCGATGGCCTCCCGTTGGGGGCCACGGCCGGGATGTGCCCTGGGGCGGGCGCAACCTGATGTCTGCGCCCGGTAAGGCCGAGGCGGCAATGTGCCACCGGTGTCCGAAGCGTGCAATACCGGAATCCCGTTACGAGAGGGGCCCTGCCCGGCGACGCGCGTGGCGCGAGGCGGGAGCCGGAGATTAGCTTCAGCGTCCTTATGTCCATGCGCGAGAAACTGGAGCTCCTCGAGCGGCGTCGCGCCGAGTCCGAGCTCGGTGGGGGAGCGGCGCGCCTCAAGGCGCAGCACACGAAGGGGAAGCTGTCGGCGCGGGAGCGGCTCGACGTCCTCCTCGACGAAGGGAGCTTCGTGGAGCTCGACCGCTTCGTCGTCCATCGCTCGACCGACTTCGGCCTCGACGAGCAGAAGTTCTACGGCGACGGCGTGGTCACCGGGTACGGGCGGATCGAGGGGCGGCTGGTCTACGTCTTCTCGCAGGACTTCACCGTCTTCGGCGGCTCGCTCTCCGAGTCGCACGCCAAGAAGATTGTCAAAATCATGGAGATGGCGATGAAGAACGGCGCCCCCGTC
>DASSZC010000207.1:0-2210 GCA_035702925.1 Gemmatimonadaceae bacterium
ACCGGTCGTCCTTCCCGCAGTGCGGCTCCCGCCGCAGTGCCTAACGCCCGGCCCCTGACCCCTGCCCCCCCAGCGCCGGGTTCGCGATCTCTCCTGCATCCGCGAGCCTCGCCTCGCGCAGGTCATCGGGCAGCAGGTCGAGGTTCGCGCGCGGGGTCTGCGTCAGGCGCATCGGCCACTGCGTGCCGTAGACGAATCGCTCCGGGCCGATGGTGCGGAAGAGATGCGCGAGGTGATCGTCGGGGGGGCCCCAGATCCAGGAGATGTCCCACCAGAGGCGGGCGCGCTCCTCGGGGGTGAGGCCCCAGTGCACCTGCTCGATCATCTCGCGGCCGGCGGCGGTGACGACGACGCGGGTCTTCGGCGCCGAGCGGACGGTAGCGCGAATCGTCGCCGCGTCGAGGTCGCCGGCGACGTCGAGGTTGCCGCGCTGGCGAAGGTCCTCGAAGCGGACAGTTAGTAGCAATATGCTACCAATTTCGCCGCAGGCGGCGGCGAGCGCCTGGAGCGAGCGGTCCTGCGACCCCATCCCCCACTGTGGCGGGTAGGCGCGGATCGCCACGGCCCCCTGCTCGACAACCTCGCGCAGCGCGCGCTCCCAGCGCGGCCCGTCGGGACGGATGCACGGTGCCGGGTGCAGCACGTCGCGGTACGGCTCGAGCGCGGTGAAGAGCGCGGCGTTCCCCGGCGTCGGATCGCGATAGAAGGCCGACGGCAGGTGTCCGACCCAGGCGCCGCGCAGCCCCTCGCGGTCGAGGACGCGGACGAGCACCTCGGGGTCGGGGTGCGGCACGTACCGGAAGGGGTATGGACCGATCAGGGCATTCACGTCCAATGGATGGACCGCGGCGCTCGCCGCGTCTGCCGCGTCGCCCCGACGTCCCACTCCGCTCATCGCGCCACCGCCGCGCTCGCCCGCTCCACCGACGGGAAGCTTCCGGCCGGGAAGATCCGCATCGCGTTTCGCCAGCGGATGTCGCTCATCGCCTCGGCGCCGGGAGCGATCACCTCCAGCGCGCGCAGCTTGGCGAGTCCGGTCTCGATGGTGACGTCGCAACCCCACAGCAGCCGCCGTGCGCCGACCGCCTCGAGCGCGCCGTCCAGCATCCCGCGATCGACACCGCTCCCCGACAGGTCGAGGTACACGTTAGGCATGTCCCTGACGGCGGCGTACGTGTGAGCGTAGTCGCCACCCCCGCCGATGTGGGCGAGGATGAACGACACCCGCGGATGCCTCGCGGCGAGCCGGCCGAGCTCCAGCCCATCGGACGCCTCCTGCCCCGGCCAGTCGCGACGGCGGTGCTGCCAGATGTGGTGCAGGATCGGCAACCCGTGCACCGCGGCGAGCTCGCAGATCGGGTCGAGCAGCGGATCGTCGGCGCGGCGGCTGGCGGCGAGCTTCACCCCCACGGCGCCGGCGGCGATGCACCGCTCGATCTCGGCCAGCGCGTGCCCGGTGTCGTTGGGGTTGACCGCGGCGTAGATCCGCACGCGATCCCCCTCCCGCTCCTGCAGCTCGAGCATCGCGCTGTTCCCGGCAGTGACGTCGGCCGGCGAGGGGAAGTAGATCGGCGAGGTGAACCCCCACGAGCCAAGGGTCGACGCGACGTGCACCGAGATCCCGATTCGCTCCCCGGCGCGGAAGCGCGCCGCGTTAGGCGCCTCCCAGTCGGAGCGCCCGGTGCCGGCATGGAGGAAGTGCGCATGTACGTCGATCAGCGGCTCCCTGCCGGCGAGGGGCAGCGGGCGCGACGCCGGGCCGGACGCGACCGCGGTCATCGCCCGCGCTGCTCCTCGCGGATCGCGACCAGCGCCGCGCTCGCCGCCGACTCGATGTCGCCGATCGCGTCCTCGTGGGCGAGCGCGGCGAAGTTGTAGGCGCCGCGCTTGAAGAGGGCCCCATGGTCGATCGCGTGCCTGACGAAGCGGCGCTCGACCTCCGCGTCCTCGAACTCTATGCGCCACATCTGGTCGAGCCCCGAGAGCGCGATCCCTCCCAGCCCGCAGGCGGCGATCGCACGGTCCACCGCGGCGCGCATCGCCGCGCCGACGGTCGCCAGCGTTCCGCAGACATCTTCCTTCTCGTGCCAGTCGAGCACCGCGTGCGTCGCGGCGAGACTCACGCTCTCGCCGGCGAGCGTCGAAGAGATCCAGGTCCGGCGCGCGGCGTCCATCACGTCGGCGCGGCCGACGACCGCGGCGATCGGGAA
>DASSZC010000430.1:0-3677 GCA_035702925.1 Gemmatimonadaceae bacterium
AGCGCCGCCGGCGATCGTCGGAGAGCTGTTCGCTATCGAGGTAGCGAAGAGAAATGGGGATGGAGACATCGGCTCGCGGATCGGCATGCGTTTGAAGAAACACGTGACCGATCTGGACGAATCAGGGGTCCGGCAGGGAACGCCCGATCAGCCCTCGACCGCCGCCCCGCGTGCCGCCTTCGAGAGCCAGAGCCGGGGTGTGATCCCGAACTTCGCGACGTAATCGCGCTCGATCGCCGGCGCCGCCGCCGTCAGGGCGTCCTCGGAGCCGACGGCGATGATGCACCCGCCCCAGCCCGCCCCGGTGAGCCGTGCCCCCCGCACCCCCGGTTCGGCGATCGACCGCTCGACGAGCCAGTCGAGCTCCGCGCGCGAACACTCGTAGAGGTCGCGCAGCGACTCGTGCGAATCGAGCAGCAGGCGACCGCTCAGCGGCTCGCCGGCGCGCAGCATCGCGACGGCTTCGCGCACCCTTCGCGTCTCACGCGAAACGTGCATCGCGCGCCGGCCGAGGGGATCCGGGAGCGCGGCCTCCGCGACCTGCTCCGGCGTCGCTTCGGCGAGCGTCCGCAGCGCGGGCCAGCGTGTTCGGAGGAGCGCGAGCGCCTGCTCGCACTCCGCCCGTCGCTGGTTGAACTCCGAGTGACGTAGCGACCGTCGCACCGCGCTGTCGACGATCAGCACCGCGTCTCCGAAGGGCGCGTCGTCCGTCTGGATGGTGTCGCAGTTCAGGTGCAGCGCGTGTCCTTCGCGCGCGAGCGCGGACGCGAACTGGTCCATGATCCCGCA
Source organism: Gemmatimonadaceae bacterium (assembly GCA_035702925.1). Lineage (GTDB taxonomy): Bacteria > Gemmatimonadota > Gemmatimonadetes > Gemmatimonadales > Gemmatimonadaceae > JABFXC01. Next base: position 790 of record DASSZC010000430.1, read on the forward strand.
GGCGACGCCGACGAACTCCGTTTCCGCGCGCCACGCGGTCATCGCCGCCTCGCGCAGGGGAAGGGGCTCGCCGAGCGCGGTCGAGATGGCGAGCCCCGCCGCGACCTCGAGCGCCGCCGACGAGCTGAGCCCCGATCCCGCCGGGACGTCGCTGACCACCGCGGCGTCGATCGCGACGCGGCGCGGCGCGCCACCGCCTAACGACGCGCCGACGAGCGGGGCGGCGACCCCGGTGATGTAGTCCCACCACCGCTCGCTGCGCTTCGGATGGCTCAGCGAGGTCTCGCCGACGTTGCTCTCGTTCGACGAGACGGCCCGCAGAGTCGACGATCGCGCGCTCCGGTCCACCGAGACCGCGACCCACGTGCGGCGCTCGATGGCGATCGGGAGCACCTCACCGCCGTTGTAGTCGGTGTGCTCGCCGATCAGGTTCACCCGTCCCGGCGCCGACGCGACGACGTCCGGCGCGCGGCCGAACCGCTGCTGGAACAGCTCGCGCGCCGCCGCGGCGGTCACGGGGAGGGATCGGGTCGTCGGCATGAATGGGTTGAGGCGGGAAACAACGCGAGAAGTGCGCCGGTCAGTGCAGTGCTGCCCCCGGTGGCACGGTCCCGGTGAAGACGACGTTCACCGCGCGCGCGTGACGCAGCCAGCAGCCGGATGAAAATCGGGCGCACGAGTCGATGCTACTACCGGGCGCAATTCGGCGGAAGCAGCAGGGGGGGCGACAACCGGGGCTTTCGAAGAAGCGAGAGCCGGTTACGAGACGGCCGGAGTTTTCGAAGAAGCGAGAGCCGGCTACGAGACGGCGGGAGTTTTCGAAGAAGCGAGAGCCGGTCACGAAATACCCGGGGGCTCGAAACTGAACAGCCAGGCTGGCTCAGAACGGCGGGTGCCGGTCACCCCAACCCCGCGGAGCGGGCCGTGTCGAACACCCGGTCATCTCGTGCCCGACTCTCGCTGTGTCGAAAACGCCGGTCGTCTCGTGCCCGACTCTCGCCGTGTCGAAAACGCCGCCCCTCAGCCCCCCAGCTTCTCCCCCGCCGCGATCCCTCGCCCCCGTTCCAGCTCCACCGGCGTCATCCGCCCTCGCCCCGCCGGTTGGAGCTGCGTCACTCGTACCGCCCCGTCCCCGCAGGCGACGATCATCCCCTGCTCCTCGATCTCCACGATCTTTCCCGGCGCATGGTTCGTGTGCGGGAGCACCCGCGCCCCGAACACCTTAATCGGCTCGCCGCGGAGGAGCGTGTGCGCGCCGGGCTTCGGGTCGTAGGCGCGGATCGAGCGGCAGACGATCACGGCCGGCTGCATCCAGTCGATGCGCGCGCTGTCGCGGTCGATCTTGCCGACGTACGTCGCGCGGGCGTCGTCCTGCGGCTCCTCGTGCGCCCTGCCTAACGATATGAGCGTCATCGCCTCGATCAGCGCCAGGGCGCCGAGCTCGGAGAGGCGGAGGGCGAGCTCCCCCGCGGTTTCGTCTTCGGCGATCGGGGTCGCGGCCTGGAGGACCATCGGGCCGGCGTCGAGGGCGGGGACCATCCGCATGATCGTCACGCCGGTCTCGTGCAGGCCGCCGAGGATCGCGCCCTGGATCGGCGCCGCGCCGCGGAGCTTCGGGAGGAGCGAGGCGTGGACGTTGAAGCTGCCCATCGGCGGGAGGTCGAGCACCGCCTTCGGGATGAGGTGACCGTAGGCGACGACGACCGAGATGTCAGGCGCGAAGGTGCGAAGGTGCCCGATGAAGTCGTCGCCGCGCGGCTTGTCCGGCTGCAGCACGGGGATGCTCTCCTCGAGGGCGATCTCCTTCACCGGCGAGGGCACGAGCTTCGATCGCGACCGGCCGTGGGGCTTGTCCGGTTGCGTCACGACCGCGACGACGTCGAACCCTTCGCCGATCAGCGCGCGCAGCGGCGCGGTCGCGAACTCGGGAGTCCCCCAGAAGACGACGCGCAGCTAGAGCTCCTCGTCGCGGTGGTGGTGTTCCGCGATCTCGTCGGCGGTCAGGGTGCGGATGTACCCGGGATACTTCCCCTTGATCGTCGCCCACTTCGCGAGCGCCGCCTTCCGCCGCAGCACGCTGAGGTGATCGATGAACATCCGCCCGTCGAGGTGATCGATCTCGTGCTGCAGGCAGCGGGCAAGCAGTCCCTCGGCGTCGATCTCGAAGGGATTTCCGTCGCGATCGAGCGCGCGCACCTTCACCGTCTCCGGACGTGACACGTCGCCGTACACGTCGGGGATCGAGAGGCACCCCTCCTCGCCCTTCGCCAGCGTCTTGTCTTCGTCGACGATCACCGGGTTCACGATCGCGAACGGCGCGTCGTCGACGTCGACCACCGCGATCCGCTCGGTGCGCCCGACCTGCGGCGCGGCGAGCCCGATCCCGTGCGCCGCGTACATCGTCTCGAACATGTCGTCGATCAGGCGGCGATGTTCGTCGGTGACGGTCTCGATCTCCTTCGTCACCTGCCGGAGCACGGGAGAGCCGAGGACGTGGATGCGAAGGATGCTCACGAGCGCGGGCGGTGAGTCAGGTGGTCTTCTCGGCTGCCGCGGTGCCGACGGGCACGACGCGGGCGATGCTCGCCCGCTCGATGACGATGCGCGCGTCCGCGCTCTTGATCGTGATGCGATCGGTCGGCGACTTCACCGAGGCGCCGTCCTTCATCGACTCCTTGATGTGCATCACCTCGCCGACCAGGCCGCCGGTGGTGACGACTTCGTCACCGCGCTTCACCTCGTTGACGCGCTTCTCGTGCTCCTTCCGCTGCTTCTGCTGCGGGAGGATCATGAAGAAGTAGAAGATCACGAAGATCATCCCGAACATGAACACCTGCTGGATCGCGCCGTTCGACGACGACGGCTGCATCAGCGCGAGCAGGGCGGGA
>DASSZC010000513.1:0-5925 GCA_035702925.1 Gemmatimonadaceae bacterium
CGTCGGAATCCTTCGCACCGCCCTTTCCCCCTGCCTCGAGCAGTCGCACCATTTCCGAGACGCTTCCGTTCGCGGCGGCACGCGCGATCGCATCGACGTCGGCCACTCCGCCCGGCCCCAGCGCGCGCTCGACGGCCCGGCTCGTGACCTTCTGCTCGATCTTCCGGTAGTCGTAGCCACCGGGCGCCGAGTGCTGCTCGAATGGCTGCTCGTTCGCGTCGCGCTGCGCGCCCTGCTGCTCGGCGCGCGACGGCGCCCCCGCCGCTTCCTGCTGCCCCTGTACGCGTCGCGCGGGGGCTGCCGCGCCGACGACGACCGCGATCACCGCCAGCGAGGCGATCAGCGCCGTCGACTGCACGCGGGTCGGGTTGGAGCGGCGGAGATGTGGATCCAGGATGGCGAGCATGCGTCCCTCGAATTCCTTGCGGCGCGCCATCGCGAGCGCGACCGACGGGGTGGCGTCACGACGGATCGACGTGACGATGTCCAGCAGGTGCTCGGCGTAATCGGCGGCGCGGGTGCCGCACGACAGCGCGAGATCGTCGCAGGCTCGCTCGCTTTCCGAGCGCAGCTCGCGAGCGGCGGTCCACACCAGCGGGTGGAACCAGTAGAACGCGCAGGCCAGCCTGCCTAACGTGTGGCCGGCGAGGTCGCGGCGGCGGACGTGGGCGAGCTCGTGGAGGAGCACCGCGCGGCGGCGGTCGAGGCTCCAGCCATCGCTCTCCGCCGGCAGCACGATCGTCGCCCGCAGCAGCCCGCAGGCGAAGGGCATCTTCGCCTCCTCACTGCGCAGCAGCCGCGGCGCTTCGTCGAGCTCGAACCGGTCGGCGATCTCGTACAGCGGGCCAGTCCAGTCCTCGCTGTCGAGCGGCCTCGCCTGCCTGACGATCCGGCGAACGACCAGCGCGGACCAGCCGAGCGAGAGGAGGATCGCCAGCGCGACGAACCCCCAGATCGCGAGCGCGATCGAGAGCGCTCCCATCGCCGCGATGCGCGACGACAAGGAGACCTCCTCGGCGGCCGGGGCCGGCGTCACCACCGGCGATCCGTCAGCCAGCGTCGAGCCGTCGGGAAGGAAGGAGCGCGTCGTCGTGAGGTCGTTCTTCCTCGCGTCGAGCGGTTCGGCTTCCGGGGTGGAGAGTTTCTCGCTCGGCACTACCGCGGCGGGGAGGATCTCGAGCCGGATCGGCGCCCAGGCGGTGAGCGCCGGGACGACGAGGAGGGTGCCTAACGCCACCAGCCAGACGAGGTGCCGCGCCCCGGCCGACGCCCGCTGCATCGCGACGGTGATCGCGAAGGCGGCGACGAGGATGATCGTCGCCTTGACCAGCAGCACCAGCATCGCGAGGTCGCGCGCCGGGAGGTCGGCGATTCCGATGAGGAAGCGAGGGATCATGTCATCTCCCGTTCTGCCGCGCGCGGCGGATGCTCTCACGGAGCCGCTCGACCTCGGCGTCCGGCAGCTCGACGTCGGACATGCGGAGGAGCGCGGTCACCGCCTGCTCGGGCGAGCCGGCGAAGTAGGTCCGGACGACATGAGCCAGCACGTCGTTCCGCGCCCGCTCGGTCGCCTCGGCCGGATAGTAGACGTACCGCGGTCCGTCTTCCTTGTGCTTGATCAGGTCCTTCTCGCCGAGGATCCGCAGCACCGACCGTACCGCCGAGTAGGTCGGCGGGTCGGGGAGCTCGGCCATGATCTCAGCGACGGTCGCGCCGTTGTGGCGGTGCAGGATGTCCATTACCTGCCGCTCGCGGCGAGAGAGCGCGGGCACTTCCGGTTGCTTGTTGGTCATCGGCGCAGCGTTCCAGGAACGGGAGGCGGAAACGGGGGACGCGGTGGTGTTGAAAAATCAACTGTGTTGATATTTCAACACCAAATGACGTTTGTCAATAGCGAGTTTCTGGCCGGGCAAGTCGCCACTCACCACTGGTCGCTGATCGCCGTCATCGCCCTTCCAGCTTTGCCCACTGTGGCGGACCCTCGATCTCCCGGTCGTTCGCCCGTCGCGCGAGGATCAGCGAGCCGGTCGCGGCGACGAAGCCTAAGCTCGTGGCGATGAATGCCAGTCCGGCCTGATGGAAGAGGAGCCAGCCGAACACCGCGGCGGGGATCGCGCCGAGTGCGCCGAAGTGGAGGGGATTGAGGTCGTCGAGCGTTCGGCGGCGGGCGGAGGTCGTGAGGAGGAGGGCGAAGCCGGCGCCGCTGACGAACCCGGAGATGGCACCGGCGAGGGCGAAGGCCGCGATCAGGAGGCCGACCGGAGGGATCGTCCCGCGCAGGAGGAGGAGCACCGAGGACAGGATTCCGCCGGTCACTCCCGCGGCGATTCCCCAGATCACGGACCAGGTGAGAGCGAGGCCGAGGGCGCCGCGTACGCGGCGAAGGGTGGGCGAGAGCATCGGCAGCCTGTCGGAGATGGGTACGGCACCACAGTAACGACCCTACGACCGCGCGAGGTCAGGGATTCACCGGGAACGACGACGAATCGCGCGGCCAGTCGCTCACTTCCGGGCGTCGGGAAGGAGCTCCATCCGGATCGCGTAGTCACCGAAGCCGACCGAGCGCCAGAAGCCATGCCCGACGCGATTGCTCGCCAGCACGTCGAGGGTGATGCGCCGATCGGCGGGGATGATCTCGCCAAGGAGGGTCGCGATGGCGCGCCGCCCGATCCCTCGCCCGCGGTGCTCGTGGAGGACGAAGAAGTGGCGGATGTACGCCGAGTCCTCGTCGATGCTGACCAGCGAGTAGGCGACGGTCGCGCCATTCTCGAGGAAGATCACCGCGGTGTAGTCGCCCTCCTCGATCCATCGGCGCATCCGCGCCTCGAGGTGCTCGAGCTCCATCCCACCCCCGCCCCATTCGTCGCGAATGAGCTGCTGGTTGATGTCCGCCAGCAGCGGCGCATCGGAATCGACGGCGATACGGTAGTCCAAGGTGCGGTGGTGGAATGGTGAAGCTGCAGCGACTGCCTAACGATCGAAGGTGAGGGCGACGCCGATCGTCGTCGGCGCCCGGTCGAGAAAGACCTTGCGCCAGCTCAGGTTGATGCCCAGCCCCGGCGCGAGGTCGACGAGGGCGGCTCCGAAGGCGATCGATCCTCGCGTCCCGGATTCGCCGTTGCCGCCGCCACGCAGCGCGCCGACGCCGTACCCCGGGGCGATGAATGGCACCATCCGGGCCGTCGTCCCGACCGGGACGGCAACCGAGACCGGCATGTCGACCGCCGCGCTGATCGAGCTGACGTCCGGACCAGTGCCAAGCGTCCGCCCGAAGCCCACCGAGGGCCGGAGGCCAAGGATGAACAGCGTGCGCGCGCCGTTCCCGGTGAGCAGCTGCTGGACGACGACCCCCTCGTAGTCGGCGCCGAGCATCAGCCCTCCGTCGCACCCGCTGCAGCCCTGGTAGCCGGCCACCAGTCCGACAGCGCCGAACCGCGCGCCGATGCCGCCGATGTGCACCGCGTTGCTCTGGTTGTCGAAGCTGTACTGCCCGTAGCGCAGCTCCAGCGCATTCTCCCTGGCTATCCCGGCGGACTGCCCCGCCATCCTCCGTGTGACCACCGGGGGGAGGGTGCCGTACGGCGTGGACATCATCGCCAGCCAGGCAGCGAAGTCGTGAACGCTCTGTGCCCCCGCCGGCCTCGCCATCCCGGCGGCGAGGGCGGCGGCGAGAAGTCCCCTGACGATCGGTTTCATGGATGATCTCCTGAGCAGTTCCTCGAAACGTTAGGCAGCACCCTTCACGGCCGGGACCAGCCGCATCCGCTCGACCAGCGCATCGAACCGCGGATGCCCGCGCAGCGGATCGAGCAGCGGGTTCACGCGAAGGTAGGCCAGCCAGCCGCGGCGGTCCTCGAGCGAGTGTTCCGCCCAGTCGAGCGCCCGCTCGACCTGGCCAAGCCCGATCAGCGTCGTCGCGAAGGCGGCCGGCGAAACGTACTCGCACTCCGCGCGCGCTTCGAGATGGGCGAGGATCTCCATCGCTTCACCGGTTCGCCCCGCCTTCGCCAGCGCGAAGCCGAGCGTCGCCCGGGTATAGCTCCCCGACCCCTCCATCGTCACCGCCTCGCTCAGCACCTTGACCGCCTCGTCGAGCTCTCCCTCGATCGCCAGCGTGAGCCCGAGCACGCGATAGTTCTCCTCCGCGTTCGGGTTCATCTCGATCGCTCGCTCGAGGTGGTAGCGCGTCTGGTCGTAGCGGCGCGCGTAGTAGTAGTTCCAGGCGAGCGAGCGGCGCGCCGAGATCGAGCCGGGGTCGAGCTCGACCGCCGTGTGCGCCTCGACGAGCGAGTCCCCGAACGCCGCGCGAGAGGCGAGCAGGAATGCGTACCACTGGTGCGCCGACGCGTAGCGCGGGTCGAGGTCGATCGCGCGCCGGAACTCCTGCTCGGCCGCGTCCCACTCCCAGTCGTAGATGAAGAGCGTCCACGCGAGCGACGCGTGCGCCTCGGCGAGGGTGTCGTCGAGCGCGATCGCGCGGCGCGCGTAATCCTTGGCGGCGACGAACCCCTCGACGACGGGCATGCTGCGATAATCCACCTGCAGCGCATAGCAGTCGGCGAGCCCGGTGTAGGCGAGGGCGTACGACGGGTCCTCGGCGATCGCCTGCTGGAAGTACTTGATGCCGGCCGCGACACCGTCCTGCGTCCGGCGGTTCCACTCGTACCGCCCCTTCAGGTAGAGCCGGTACGCATTGACGTTCGTCGTCTGCCTGCGCGGATGCTGCGGGGTCGAGAGATCGGCGAACGATGTCGCGCGCAGCGTGTTCACGATCGTGCGCGCGATCGCGTCCTGGATCGCGAAGACGTCGGCGAGGTGGCGGTCATAACGCTGCGACCAGACGAGCGAGCCATCCTCGGTCGAGGTCAGCTGCGCGGTGATCCGCAGCTGCTGGCCGGAGCGCCTGACGGTTCCCTCGAGCACCGAAGTACATCCGAGCAGCGCTCCGATCGCGCGCACGTCCTGCGACTTCCCCTTCAGCGCGAACACCGAGGTGCGCGAGGCGACGCGAATCCCGTCGACCTTCGCGAGCTGGTCGATCAGCTCGTCGGTGATCCCGTCACTGAGGTACTCGTTCTCCGGATCGGAGCTCACGTTCACGAAGGGGAGCACCGCGATGCCGCGCGAGGTCAGTGGAACGGCGTGGCCGCGCGATGGTGCGTTCGCGGCGAGCGCCGCGGTGAACTCGGTGACGGTCGGGAACCGCTGTGCCGGATCCTTGGCCAGCGCTCGCGCGATCGCGTCGTCGATCGCCGGCGGCACTTCGGGGCGAAGGGTGCGCACGCGCCGGGGAATCTCGGCGACCTGCTTCGCGATCGTCGCGCGCACCGACAACCCGCTGAAGGGCGCGGTGCCGGTGAGCATCTCGAAGACGACGCAGCCGAGGCTGTAGATGTCGCTGCGCGCGTCGAGATCGGGCTCACTCGCCGCCTGCTCGGGGCTCATGTAGTCCGGGGTCCCGACGGCGAACCCCGAGCCGGTGACGCGTTCCCCCGGCTCGCTGCATGCCGCGCGCGCGAGCCCGAAGTCGGCGATCAGCGCGAGTCCATCAGCGAACAGGATGTTCTCCGGCTTCACGTCGCGATGGACGAAGCCGGCGCGATGCGCGAAGTCGAGCCCGGCGCCGACCTGGCGGGCGATGCGCGCCGTGTCGCTGATCGACAGCCGATGCTCGCGGCGCAGGCGGTCGCGCAGCGAACCGCCGGTGACGTACGCCGAGACGTAGTAGAGCATCCCCCCCGCCTCCCCGGAGTCGATCAGGGGGACGAGGTGCGGATGCGACAGCCGCGCCGCGATCCCGATCTCGCGGTGAAAGCGATCGGCGCTGAACGCCGGCGCGAAGTCGCGGTGCAGCACCTTGATGGCGACGGCGCGGCCGTGCTTCACCTCTTCGGCGAGGTAGACCGTCGCCATCCCGCCGCGGCC
>DASSZC010000417.1:0-2662 GCA_035702925.1 Gemmatimonadaceae bacterium
GGCGCCAGCCAGCTGACCAGCGACCCGCTGGTTTCGTCGGCCCCACACCCTTTACAGAGGGTCTGGGGTGGTCTATGTTTAGGGGCTTACAGCGTTTACCCGAATAATCCCATGTCTTACGCAATCATCCGCACCGGCGGCAAGCAGTATCGCGCCGAGCCAGGCAAGACCCTCCGCATCCCGACGCTCGTCGGCGACGCGGGCAGCAGCGTCGAGTTCAACGAGGTGCTGTTCGGCTCCGACGGCAAGGCCGCGAAGACGGGCGTGCCGATGCTGAAGGGCGCGAAGGTTACCGGTACGATCGTGAAGCACGGCCTTGGTGACAAGATCGTCGTCTTCAAGTTCAAGCGCCGGAAGAACTACGCGAAGAAGCAGGGACACCGCCAGGGCTTCACCGAAGTCCGCATCAACGACATCTCCCTCGGCTGACCGAGGAGGGTACAATGGCTCATAAAAAGGGCGTAGGCTCCTCGCGCAACGGCCGCGACTCGAACCCGAAGTACCGCGGCGTGAAGCGGTTCGGCGGGGAGAAGGTCACTCCCGGCACGATCATCATCCGCCAGTGCGGGACGAAGTGGCACCCCGGCACCAACGTCGGCATCGGGACGGACTACACGATCTACTCGCTGATCGACGGCGTCGTGAAGTTCGAGCCGAAGAGCAAGACGCGGCAGAAGGTCAGCGTCTACCCGAAGGAGACGGCGGTCGCGTAAGCGGCTCAGCCCACATCGGAAGCACGCGGGACATCGCGGCCACGGCTCACCCCGTGGCCGCGCGCTTTTTGCGGTAAGCGGGTCGGGCCCCGCGTTTCCTGAAACACCCGACGCCCGGTGGCGTATCGGATGAGAGCGGGCGCCCGTCCGCGACCACAGACTCCGAGGACACCATGCCAATCTGGGACCGGCTGAAGTCAGAGCTCGACCGTGCTGGACGCGCCGCGCAGGGCGCACTGGACGAGGGCCGCATCCAGCTCGAGGCCTTCCGCTCCAAGCAGCGCATGGACAAGGCGGCGCAGGCGATCGGCTACGCCGTCTACCGCGCGAAGAGCGCGGCGACCGAGGTGGACGCCGACAGCTACGCACGGCTCTCCGCCGAGCTGACCGCCGCCGAAGCCGAGCACACCCAGCTCGAGGAGGACCTCCGCGCCGCGCGCGCCGCCCGTGGCGGCTCGGTCGAAGATCCCCCGGCGCCGGATGCGCCGGCGAGCCCGAGCTGACGCGTTAGGCAGCGGACGACGAGAAGAGCGGCCGGGGATCACCGGGCCGCTCTTCCGCGTTCAGGTGGGGAGCGGCACACCCGACTTGACGCCCCGCACACCCCCGGGGAGCTTGTAGCCACGCGCCGACTCGCCACCAGCCACCGACATGCCGCGCACCATTCGCTTCGCCGCACTCTTCCTCCTTGCCGGGACGCTCGCTCCGGTCGCCGCTTCCGCGCAGCGGCGGCAGGACCTGACCACGCTCGCCAAGGAAGTCGCGAACGCCGGGGTCGCGACACGCGTGCTGATGATCGGGGCACATCCCGACGACGAGGACTCCGCGCTGCTCGCCTGGCTCGCGGCGGGGGGACACGCGGACGCGGCGTACCTCTCACTTACCCGCGGCGAAGGGGGGCAGAACTTCATCGGTGACGAGCGCGGCGACCTGCTCGGCGTCGTTCGCACCGAGGAGCTCCTCGCCGCGCGCCGCGCTGACGGCGCGCACCAGTTCTTTGCCCGCGCCTACGACTTCGGTTTCTCGAAGAGCGCCGACGAGGCGCTCGCCCATTGGGGGCGCGACTCGGTGCTTCGCGACGTCGTCGCGGTGATCCGCGCGTACAAGCCGCACATCATCATCAGCGTCTGGCGGGGCACCGCCGCCGACGGTCACGGTCACCACCAGGCGGCGGGGATCCTCGCCCGCGAAGCGTTCAATCTCGCCGCCGATTCAGTCGCGCTGCCAGCCGGCGCGACCGACGGTCTCGCTCCCTGGTCGCCGGCGGCGATCTACTCGCTGGTCTTCCGGCGGTCGGCGACCCCCGACGCTGGCGAAGGCAACGTCGTCATCGACGCCGGGGAATACGATCCCGTCCTCGGCGAGTCGTACGCCCAGCTCGCGGCGCGCGGCCGTTCGATGCACAAGTCGCAGGAGCAGGGAACCCCGCAGCGGCGCGGCCCCGAGTGGCACGTGCTGCAGCGTGTGGCTACAAGTCCAGCGGCGCGCTGCGCGCCGGCGAAGGTTCCAGGGCTGTTCGACTGCGTCGATGCACGCTGGTCGCGCCTTCGCGGCGCGCTTCCGGCGCGGGCGCGTGCACCGCTCGATTCGATCGAGCCGACGCTGGCCACCGCGCGTCGCGCGTTAGGCGCGGCGGCGACGGCCAACCCGCGCACCCTCGTCGCCGAGCTGGCGCGGCTTCACCGGCTGGAGCAGCGGCTGCTGGCCGCGGCGCGGATGACAGGGAACGCCGACGCGATCGCAACGCTCGACGTGGCGCTGCGGCGCAGCGCACGCGCACTCGCCGGCGCGGCGACGGTGGAGATCGACGCGGTTGCCGGAAGCGAGATGGTCGCCGTCGGCGACAGCGTGCCGGTGCGGTTGGCGGTCCGCGCCCGCGACGGCATCGGGATGCGGGTCGTCGGCGCCCGGTTGGGCGGTGCCGACGTTCAGCCATCAATCGTGAAGAT
>DASSZC010000242.1:0-13180 GCA_035702925.1 Gemmatimonadaceae bacterium
AGTTGCCACCACATCTGCGACGCTCCACCATCCGACCGCCGCACCCGCAACCACGGCATCCCCCGCGGGTGCCGCGGCGAGCGCCGCGGCGGCCACACTGGAAGGGCGCCTCCGCACCAAATCGTCTCCCCTCGTCCGCAAGATCGCCGCCGAGCACGGAATCGAGATCGCCGCCCTCAGCGGCTCCGGTCTCGCCGGCCGCGTCACCAAGCGCGACATCATGCACGCGCTGGAGAGCGGCACGCGCGGGCGGCCGGGCGTGCCTAACGCGCCGATGTACTCGCCCCCCGCCGACGCCGGCTACGCGCTGCCGAGCGGGTGGGAGGGCGACGTCGTCGAGCCGATGTCGAAGATCCGCGCGCTGACCAGCGAGCACATGGTCAACGCCAGGCGCCACGCCGCGCACGTCACCTCGTTCTTCGAGGTCGACCTCACGCGCGTCGCCCGCATCCGCGCGAAGCACCGCGCGGCCTTCGAGCAGCAGACGGGGGAGAAGCTCACCTTCCTCCCCTTCGTGATCAAGGCGGTCACCGAGTGCCTGAAGAAGCACCCGATGCTCAACGCCGCGCACGACGGGCGCAACGTCATCTACCGCAAGCAGTACAACATCGGGGTCGCCGTCGCGGTTGACTGGGGGCTCATCGTCCCCGTCGTCAAGGGCGCCGACAACCTCTCGATCAGCGGGCTGACCCGGAACGTGAACGACCTCGCCGCCCGCGCCCGCGCCAAGAAGCTCCAGCCGGCCGAAGTCCAGAACGCGACGTTCACGATCACCAACCCCGGCGTCTTCGGCTCCCTCATGGGGACGCCGATCATACCGTTAGGCACGGCTGCCATCATGGGGCTCGGCGCGATCGAGAAGCGCGCCAAGGTGATCACCGGCGCCGATGGCGAGGATACCATCGCCATCCGCACCTGTGCCTACTTCTCGATCTCCTTCGATCACCGCATCGTCGACGGCGCCGACGCCGATCGCTTCATGGCCGACGTCAAGAAGACCCTCGAATCGTTCCCCGAGACCGCGCTCTGATAATGCCCCGCGTCCTGACGATGCATCGCAAGATCGTTCCCCCACAGGAACGAAAGACCTATCTCGACCGCCTTCGCGCCAAGCGCGACTACTACAAGCGCGCGAATTGCACCTTCTCGGCGTTCGAGGAGGAGGGGCTGCCCGGGGCGTTCCTCGAGTTCTTCGAGGCCCCGGACTCGGCGACCCTCACCGCCGCGCACGCCGCCGCCCCGGAGCCGATCGTGGATCCGCGGCGCATCTACAAGCTCGTGGAGCTCTGATCATGCCCGACCGATCGATCGTCATCAACGGCGACACCTGGCGCGTCCGCCCGAGCGGCCGCATCACCTCCCTCGACCGCGACGAGTTCGGGCTGATGTTCGTCCGCGGCGCGGGCGACACGCGCGAAGTGCGGATCAGCCGCTACTCCCCGCAGCAGACGCGGTCGCGCGAAGCGGCGCTCGCCGAGCTCTCCGAGGAGAAGCTGCGCGAGCTGTTCACGTACTCGCAGCCGAGCAACACCTCACCGGAAGCGGGATACCGGCCATGACCGCGGGCACGGGCGCGACAGCGACGCCCGTGCCGCGCGTCGTCGACCTCCACATGCACTCGACCGCATCCGACGGGTCGCGTGCTCCTGAGGACGTCGCCGCCGCCGCGCATGCGGCCGGCATCACCGCGATCGCCCTCACCGACCACGACACCAACGCCGGCGTCGCCGCCGCGCGCGCGGCCGGCGAGCGGCTCGGGCTGCGCGTCATCACCGGCGTCGAGCTGAGCGCCGAGGACAACGGCCGCGAGATCCACGTCCTCGGCCTCCACCTCGAGCGCCTCGACGCGATCGAGACCGCGATGGAAGGCTTTCGCCAGACCCGCATCGAGCGCGCCCGCGAGATGGTGGCGAAGCTCAACGCGTTAGGCGTCCCCGTCACCTTCGACGCCGTCCTCGCCGAGGCGGGGGGCGGCGCGGTCGGCCGGCCGCACGTCGCGCGCGCCGTCGTCGCCGGTGGCTGGGTCGGCGACCAGCGCGACGTCTTCGACCGCTATATCGGCTACGGCAAGCCGGCCAACGTCCCGAAGGCGAAGCTCGACTTCGTCGACGCGATCGCCCTGATCCACGCCGCGGGGGGGCTCGCGATCGTCGCCCATCCGGGGGTCGACTTCAACCGGACGCGCGTCGAGCGCGCCGTCGGCTACGGGCTCGACGGGCTCGAGGTCCTCCACCCGAGCAACTCGCCCGACGAGCAGCGGCGCCTCCGCGCCCTCACCGAGCATTTCCGGCTCGTGGCGAGCGGCGGCTCGGACTGGCACGGGGCGGAGCAGGGGCCGCGCACCATCGGGATGATGAAGGTGCCGATCGCGATCCTCGAGCAGCAGGAAGCGCGGCTCGCGGCGCGCCGCACCACGGCGGCGACCGGGAGCGCCTGACGATGGAGCTGGCTGGCCGCGTCGCGCTGGTGACCGGCGGCGGGCGGCGGCTCGGCCGCGCCCTCGCCGAAGCGTTAGGCAGGAAGGGGGCACGGGTCGCCGTCCACTACAGCGCCAGCGCCGCCGGAGCCGGAGAGACGGTCGCCACGATCCGCGGCGCCGGTGGCGAGGCCGAAAGCTTTCACGCCGACCTTGGCGACGCGGCCGCCGTCGCCCCGCTCATCGAGGCGGTGCTCACCCGTTTTGGTCGCCTCGACGTCCTCGTCAACTCGGCCGCGGTCATGGAGCGCACCCCCTTCGGCGGGGTGACCGCCGAGCAGTGGGACGCGATGTTCGCCCTCAACCTGCGCGCCCCATTCCTCCTCTCGCAGGCGGCGGCACCGGCCCTCGTCGAGCGGGGCGGGGTCATCGTCAACATGGCCGATCTCGCCGCCTTCGAGAGCTGGCCCGCGTACGTACCGCACGGGATCTCGAAAGCCGGCATCGTCCAGATGACCCGCGCGCTCGCGCGCGTGCTCGCCCCCGCGGTTCGCGTGAATGCGATCGCCCCTGGCGCCGTGCTCCTCCCCGACGACTGGGACGACGCGAGCGGCGAGCACCTCGCGCAGACGACCCCTCTCCGCCGGCTCGGGAGCCCGGATGACGTCGTCGGCGCGCTGCTGTACCTCATCGCTGCCGACTACGTCACGGGTGAGACGATCATCGTCGACGGCGGGCGGCATGTCCGCAGCTGAGCTCACCCAGCTCGCCCGCGCCTCGAGCGGGGGTAGCCCGCCGCAGGCGTACACGACGATCAGCATCGTCGGCGGTGGATGCTACGGCAGCTACTACCTCCGCCAGCTCCACCGCGCCCGCCGCGCCGGCGCGATCGCCTGGGAGCGGCTGGTGGTCGTCGACCATGGCGGGGATTGCGATGTCGCCCGCGCGATGCGCGCCGGCAGCGACGACCGGTGCGAGATCGTGACCGCCGATTGGGACGACTACTTCGACGCGACGCTCGGCGAAGCCGCCGTCCGCGCCGTCAGGCAGCCCGTCCCGCGCGACGCGATCGTCCCGTCGCCGCTGATGCCGCATCTCGCCCTGTCGTGGCTCGAGCGCCGGGCCCGCGCGCGCTTCGGGGCCGCCGCGGTCGCCCGGCGTCCCCTGACGGTCGCGCCGCCCACGCCCTGGCAGCGCGCCGGGTCCGATGGCACGCACTACGCGAGCTACGCGACGTGGACCTGCCCGGTGAACTGCATCGAGCCTGTGCGCTGCCCCGCGACGCGCGGGCATCGCGCGTGGAGCATGCCCGACGCGATGGAGCTCTACGTGCGCTCCCTCCCTGACGCCGAGCGGCTCCTCGGGCCGCTCGTCTTTCACTGCAGCCACCGCGCGTACGGCGTGGGGATGATCGACGTCGATACGATCGTCGCCGCCGACCGCTTCGTCGCCGAGCATGCCGCGCGCGGCCGCGCCGAATTCCTCGTCGCGACCGTGTCGCACTGCCACGGCGCGCTCGGTCGCCTCGCCGTCGGGCGCTGATTCCGGGACACAACGCCTGCCGTGGGAACGGAAGCGCTTCCGTCCGCCTTCCCCAATCGGTTACGATTCATTCGTCCAACGCGGGCGCTTCCCCCGCCGAACTCCCCCCACTCCAGGATTGTACGCGTGGCGACTGAGCACCAGCACGACGTTGTGATCATCGGCGCGGGGCCGGCCGGGATGACCGCGGCCCTCTACACGGGCCGTGCGATGCTGCGCACAGTCGTCCTCGAGCGCGGGGAGCCGGGCGGCGAGCTGCTCAACACCGAGTACCTCGACGACGTCATCGGCTTCGGGAAGATCCTCGGCCGCGACCTCGCCGAGAAGTTCGCCGAGCATGCGCAGAAGTTCGGCGCCGACTTCAAGCAGTTCATCAACGTCCACCGCGTGACGAAGCAGCCTGACGGTTCGTTCGAGACGGTCACCGACATCGGCGACATCTATCGCTCCCCGGTGGTCATCGTCACCGCGGGCGGAACACCGACGAAGCTCGGCATCCCTGGGGAGTTCGAGTACGCCGGCCGCGGCGTCTCGTACTGCGCGATCTGCGACGCGAACTTCTTCAAGAACCAGGTCATTGCCGTCGTCGGCGGCGGCGACGCGGCGTGCGAGGAGGCCGACTACCTCACGCGCTTCGCGACGAAGGTCTTCCTCATTCACCGCCGCGACGAGTTTCGCGCCTCGGCGGTGGTGCAGAAGCACGTCTTCGAGAATCCGAAGATCGAGGTCGTCTTCAACACCGTCGCCGAGGAAGTCATCGGCGAACCCTCGACCGGGATGACCGGGCTGCGCGTGAAGAACATCGTTACCGGCGAGCAGAAGCTGATGGATGTGACGGGGCTGTTCGTCTTCATCGGCTTCCGTCCGAACACCGGGATCATCGACGGACACTTCACGCACGACGAGATGGGGTACGTGAAGACCGACGATGCGATGATGACCTCGATCCCCGGCCTCTTCGCCGCCGGCGACGTGCGGTCGCAGCTCACGCGGCAGGTGACGACCGCCTGCGGCGACGCGACGACGGCGGCGATCGCCGCCGACAAGTACATCAAGGGGCTGCGCGAAGCGGGGAATGGCGTGACCGCGTCGATCCGCGCCGCCGAAGCGGTCGAGACGTCGCACGTCAGCGGCGGCGGCTACTCCTGATCGCGAACCCGTAGTCATGCGCATCACCTCGCACACCGTCGGCGCGTTCCAGGAGAACTGCTGGCTCGTCGTCGACGAAGCGACGAACCACGCCGTCCTCGTCGATCCCGGCGCCGAAGGTGAGCGCATCCTGCGCGCGGTCGCCGCGAGTGGCGCGACGCTCGACGCGATCTGGCTGACGCACGCGCACATCGATCACGTCGGCGGCATCGCCGCCGTCAGGCGGGCGCACGACGTGCCGATCCTCCTGCACCCGGCGGACCGCCCGCTGTACGACAACGCGGGGTGGCAGGCGGCCCAGTATGGCTTGCCCTTCGAGGAACCCCCCGTGCCGGACCGCGACCTCGCCGAGGGCGACGTGCTTCGAATCGGCGACGAGGAGTTCCGCGTGCTGCACACCCCCGGGCATGCCCCCGGCCACTGCGTGTTCGTGGGAGACGGCGTGATCCTCGGCGGTGATCTCCTCTTTGCCGGCTCGATCGGGCGCACCGACCTGCCTTTGTCCGATCCGCGCGCCATGAGCGAGTCGCTTGCCCGGGTCGCCGCGCTCGAGCCGGAGCTGGTCGTCCACCCCGGGCACGGTCCGTCGACGACGATCGGCCGCGAGCTGGCGACCAACCCGTTTCTCAACGGCGTGGCGCGAGTCGTTCGCGGATGACGGCGCTCCCGATCCGCCGCGGGATCGCCATTGCACAGCTCATCGTCGCCAGCGCCTGGCTTGGCGCCGCGCTCCTCTTCGTCGCCGTGGTCGCCCCGGCGGCGTTCGCCGCGCTACCGACGCGGACGCTCGCCGGTGCGCTCGTTGGCGCCGTCCTCCCCGCGCTGTTCCATGCCGGGATCGGTGTCGGTGTCGCCCTCGCGGTCGCGTCGGTTGCGCTGCACCACGGTCGAATCGTGACGCTGGGCACGGTCGGCGGGTTGCTCATCGCGATATCGTGCGCGGCGGCGCAGTTCGTGGTCGCGCCGCGCATCGAGCGGGCCCGCGCTTCGATCGCGGGACCGGTCGAATCAGTGCCCTCGTCCGATCCTCGTCGCGTCGCGTTCGGCCGTCTTCACGGCGTGAGCGTCGCCTGGCTCGGCGTCGCGGTGGCCGGTGCCGCGATCGTCGCTGCCGGCACCGCGGCAACCCTGCGGAGAACATGATGAAGGAACACGAGGCATCTCGTATCGAGCGCCTAACGCCGGATCAGGTGGGCGAAGGGGCGCGCGCGACACTCGACGCGATCGGGAAGGAGCGCGGCGGTGTCATCCCGAACCTGTTCCGCGTGGCCGCGCATCGGCCGGAGATCGTCCAGACCCTGTACGCGCACATGAAGGCGGTGATGGGGAAGGGCACGGTCCCCCAGCTGCTGAAGGAGCTCATCTCCGTCCGCGTCTCACAGATCAACGGCTGCGTCTATTGACTGACGTCTCATACCGCCTTGGCAAGGCGGATGGGTGCGACGGATCAGGTGATCGCCGCGCTCGAGCGCGGCGATCTGGCGGCGCTCAGCGGCGCGGACGCGGCCGCGCTCCGCTATGCGGAGATGGCCACACCGACGGGGAGCATTGTCGACGAATCGGTGTACGAGGGGCTCGCGCGGCATTGGGCTCCGGAGCAGGTCGTGGAGATTACCGCGGTCATCGCGCTGTTCAACTATTTCAATCGCTTTGCCGAAGCGCTGCACATTCCCGTCACGCGCTGACGGCCTTCATTCCTCGAGGAGCTCAATGAACTATCGATCGTCAGTCGTCGGCGGCGTCGTTGCCGCGGTTGCCCTCGCGGCGGCCTGCACCTCCAGCACCGGCATCGGCGACCCGCGTCCCTTTTCCTACATCGACGTCCGCGAACTGCCTGCGTCGAACGCGACCGGGCTCGCCCCGTACGCGGCCGCGATCTTCGTCAAGGACCGCGTGAGCGGTGTCATCCCGAGCTACGCGCTCGAAGAGGGCTGCAACCAGCCGATGCAGATCCTGGGAGGCGCTGCCACCGACGTCCCGCTGAGCGGCGCGAATCTCGACCCGGGCGCGGTCAAGATGTCGTTGAAGGGCACGGCCGACCCGAGCGTGCGCGAGGTCAGCCTCCTCCCCAGCGGCGTCAGGAACGGCCTGCTTCAGTACAGCAACGCGACCGGCCCCGACCTCCACGCGGGCGACGACTCGATCACCGTCACCGCAGCCGGAACCGCGGGGGGATTCCCCGCCTTCAGCATCAAGACTTCGAGTCTCCCGCACTTCGTCGCCCAGCCGGTCGATGATTCCATCGTTGGTCAGGGCATTCGCGTGCTGTGGACCGGTCTCCCCGCGACCACCACGACGCGCATGCAGATCGCGCTGCAGTACGCGACGGCGGGCAACAGCTCGCCGAACATGGAGATGCGCTGCATCGCCTTCGACGACGGCGACTTCACCATCCCGCGCCTTTACCTGTCGGAGTGGCAGAATGCCGGTCTCGACGCGTCGAACACTCCGCATCAGGCGGTGCTCAGCCGCTTCAACACCGTCGGCGCGAACGTCGCCGACGGCGTCGCGGTGATCGTCACCCGGATCGACACGACGATCGTGAAGTAGCCGGACGATCGAGTGAAGAGCGGAGCCTCGGAGACGGGGCTCCGCTTTTTTTGTCCCGTGGTGGGGTGAGCCTGCGCCATGAGCGCGGTATATTCAGGAGACCCCGCGCTCCAGGCGCGGGCGCCGCACCCACCGCTGCTTTCGACTTCAGGAGTCCGGACTCATGGCCGACGGCTTCCGTACCGAGAAGGATCCGCTCGGGACGCTTCAGGTTCCCGCCAACGCGCTTTACGGCGTGCAGACACTTCGCGCCGTGCAGAACTTCCCGATCAGCGGCCTGAAGCCGCTCGAGCCCTTCGTCATCGCCCAGGTCTGGATCAAGAAGGCCGCGGCGATGACGCACAAGGAAACTGGTCGCCTCGACGCAAAGCTCGCCGACGCGATCATCAAGGCAGCCGATGAGGTCCTCGGCGGCCAGCATCGCGACCAGTTCGTCGTCGACCCGTATCAGGCGGGCGCGGGCACCTCGCACAACATGAACGTGAACGAGGTCCTGGCCAATCGCGCCAACGAGCTGCTCGGCGGGAAGCGCGGTGAGTACAAGCCGGTGCATCCCAACGATCACGTGAACATGGCGCAGAGCACCAACGACACGATCCCGACGAACATCCGGCTCGCCGCGCTCTCCCGGCTGGGCGCGCTCGATGCCGCGTTCACTGGATTGCGCGACGCACTCGCCGCGAAGGGAAAGGAGTTCGATCACATCGTGAAGGCCGGCCGCACCCACCTGCAGGACGCGATGCCGATCCGGCTCGGCCAGGAATTCACCGCCTACGCGGGCTCCCTCGATCGCGCGCTCCGTCGGGTGCGCGAGGCGGCGGACTACCTGCGCGACCTCGGCATCGGTGGCAGCGCGGTCGGCACCGGGGTCACGGTCGAGAAGGAATATCCGGCGCTCGAGGTGAAGCACCTCCGCGAGATCACGGGCCTCGACCTGCGCGTCGGGCAGGATCGCATCCAGCTCATGCAGAGCATGGGTGACGCGGCCGCGTTCAGCGCGACGCTGCGCGGTCTGGCGATCGACCTGAGCAAGATCGCCAGCGACCTGCGCCTGATGGTGATGGGACCGCGCACCGGCATCGACGAGATCAAGCTTCCCGCGGTGCAGCCCGGCTCCTCGATCATGCCCGGAAAGATCAATCCGTCGATCCCGGAGATGGTGAACCAGGTCTGCTTCCAGGTCATCGGCTGCGACACGACCGTCGCGATCGCCGCCGAACATGGGCAGCTCGAGCTCAACGTGATGATGCCCGTCATCGCGCACAACGTGCTCCTCTCGATGATGATCCTCACCAACGCCGCGACGACGCTCAGCGAGCGCTGCGTGAAGGGGATCGAGGCGCACGAGGACATGTGCGCGTACTGGGTCGAGCGCTCCGCGGCTCTGGCGACCGCGCTCATGCCGCACATCGGCTACGCGAAGGCCGCCGAGATCAGCAAGCAGTCGGTGAAGGAAGGCGTGCTGATTCGCGACCTCGTCAAGCGCGAGCAGCTGCTTCCCTCCGAGGAGATCGACGAGATCCTCGATCTTCGCAAGATGACCGAGATCGGCGTCCCCGGTGGAAAGCACGGCGCCGTCGCCGCCGGTTGACCGCTAACCTCGGCCGGCACTGAACACCGTGGCGGGGAGGGGCAAGGACCATCGCCCCTTGTCCCTCTCCGCCGCCCCCTCTATCCTCAAGACGTGCGTATCACCACCTGGGCCGAGTACGGACTGATCTGCGCGCTTCACCTCGCGCGCCGCGCGAGCGCCGGCCCGATTACCGGGCGGCAGGTCGCCGCGCACGAGCGCCTGCCCGGAGACTACGTCGAGCAGATCCTTCTCCGGCTCCGCCGGGCGGGGATCGTCCGCAGCACTCGCGGTGCGCACGGGGGGTATTCGCTTGCCCTTCCCCCCGAGCAGATCTCCGTCCGCGCGGTGATTGCCGCCTCGGAGCTGACGACCTTCGACCTGCACTGCGTCAGCCATCCCGTCGAAACCGCGCGCTGCTCCGCGGCCGAAGGGTGCAGCATCCGTCCAGTGTGGATGATGCTGCAGCAGCGCATCGACGACGTGCTCGAGAGCGTGCACCTCGGGGACCTGCTCTCCGAGGAGAGCGTCGTTCGCGAGCGCCTCGGCATGCTCGCATCGACCGCGCAGCCGATCGTGGAATCCGGCGAGGAGCGCTCCGACCGGGCGCTCCCCGTCCTTCAGGCCTGAGCCGGGCGCCGATGCGCTTCCGGCTCGACATGCTCGCGACGTGGCGTCTCCGGCGCGATGCAGCGAGCTACGTCCGGTCGCTCTGGCAGGAGCCTAACGCTGCCGACGTCGAGTGGATCACGTCGCGGGAGCCGGCCGGCGACATCGACCATGCGTGCTGGGAGCTGCGCTACCTGCAACGCGCGGCGATACTCCTCGCCGCCGAGCGCGACTCGCTCGACGATCGCACCCCCGCCGCCGTCGCCCGCGCGATCGCGCGGGCCTTCGATTCCGACTCGGCCGTCGCCCACAACCGCGCCGATGTCGCCCGCCGTCAGTTCAACGAGCGGCTCGCCGCGTACCGCAGCGTCCTCACGACGCGCGAGACCACGCCGCTGGTCCCGCGACTCGGCCTCGTCCTCCTGACCTTCCTCGGCCGGCCGACCGCCGCCACCGATCCGGTGGCGATGCGCGCGGGAACGATCGTGCAGGACGCGCTCTCCGCCGCGAACGCCGCGCTCCGGGAGCGATTCGGAACAGTCGCGCTCCCGGAGCACATCGCGCCCTCGGCGGTGGGACGATGAACCGCAGCCATTAGCCTTTAGCCGTTAGCGTCGAGCGATGGCGCAACCGCAGTGCGGGAATCAAAAGCGCCGCGATCGGATTCCGATCGCGGCGCTCTTGTTTTTTACCGCGGTTGCTAACAGCTGATGGCTAACAGCTAACGGCTGCAGTACAGTGCCGAAGGGGGGACTCGAACCCCCACGGGCGTTAGCCCACTGCGCCCTGAACGCAGCGCGTCTACCAGTTCCACCACTTCGGCAAGACTTCGAATATACCCGAGCGCGTCGCAAGCGTCAACGCACTGTGACCCGCTCCGTTGCTCGCGCCGCGAGCCGCGCCTAACTTGCGCTCCGGCCGCCGCTCGCGAAGACCCGCGGCATGCTCATCTCCCGCCCAACATGCCGAAGTCGGACGACAAGGACGCGATCGAGCCGATCGCGAGGAACAAACGCGCTCGCTACGACTACCACATTCTGGAGACGTGGGAGGCGGGAATCGTCCTGACCGGCACCGAGGTGAAGTCGCTCCGCAACGGCAAGGCGACGATCACCGACGCGTACGGGATCATCAAGGACGGGGAGCTCTGGCTCCTCAACCTCCACATCTCGCCGTACACGCAGGGGCACCAGTTCAACCACGAGCCGGAGCGGACGCGCAAGCTGCTGCTCCACCGCAAGGAGATCCGGCGGCTCATCGGCGCCGTCGAGCGCCAGGGGCTCACCCTGATCCCGCTCGATCTTTACTTCAAGCACGGCATCGCGAAGGTCACCATGGCGCTCGGCAAGGGAAAGCAGCAGCACGACAAGCGCGACACCGAGCGCGAGCGCGATGCCGACCGCGAGATCGCGCGCGCCGTGTCGCGCCGCCGATGACCGGGCTTCCCGCCGGCGCGCGCAACCGCGGCTGATGTTCACCGCGCTCCTCCTCGCCTGCCAGCTCGCCGCTCCCACCCAGCTCGTCATCCGGTCGGGAGCCCGCACGGTCAACGTGCCGGTCGTCAGCGGCCCAGCGGGGACCGGCGTGCGCGCCGACCTGCTCGGACCCGCGCTCGGTGCCTCAACGCGGTCCCTGCCTAACGGTCACTACCTGATCAGCGTCGGCGGCACCGAGCTCGATGTCGCCGTCCAGGTCCCCTTCGTCCGCGCGGGGGACGCGGTGTTCCCGCTCGTCAGCGCCCCCTCGATCGTCGACGGGCGGCTCGTCGTCCCCCTGCAGATCCTCAGCGAGATCCTCCCCCGGCTCTCCCGCGCCTTCGCCTACGATACCGTGCGCGACGAGCTTCGCGTCACCGACAGCTCGCTCGTGCGCACGCCGGTCGTCGACACGCTGCACACCGCGGCGACGCCGCCTCCCGCCGCGCCCCCGACGCGTGCGGGTAAGCGCCGCCGCCTCGTCGTCGTCGACGCCGGACACGGCGGCCCGGACAACGGGATGAGCGGCCCGATCGGCCGCGGTCCGAAGGTCGTCGAGAAGTCCGTCACCCTCGCTGTCGCCACGAAGCTCGCGGCCGCACTCCGGGCGCGCGGCTACGACGTGCTGATGACTCGCACGACCGACACCCTGATCGCGCTCTCCGATCGCGGCCGGATCGCGAACGCGGCGCACGCCGACCTCTTCATCTCCGTGCACGTCAACGCCGCCAACCCAACCTGGAAGAATCCCGGCGCCTCGCGCGGCTTCGAGACGTACTTCCTCGCCGAGGCGAAGACCGAGGACGCCAAGCGCGTCGAGCGGATGGAGAACGAGGCTGTGAAGTTCGAGACGGGTGTCCATGCGCCGAAGGGCGATCCATTGTCCTTCGTGATCAACGACATGGCGCAGAACGAGCACCTGCGCGAGTCGAGCGATCTCGCCGAGACCATTCAAGGGTCGCTGGGGCGCGTTCATCCCGCTCCCGACCGCGGCGTCAGGCAGGCGAATTTCTCCGTGCTGCGAAACTCGTTCATGCCGGCTGTCCTCGTCGAGATCGGCTTCGGAACGAACCCGAAGGATGCTGTGATCCTGACCAGCGCCAACTGGCAGGCGCGCATTGCCGCCTCCATCGCCGACGCAACCACGAGCTACGTGAAGGCATACGAGCGGCGCCTGTCGCCGCGCGCGCGGTGATCCGGAGCGCGCGAGCCGTATCGGCCGCGCGCCGTCTCACCGTGGCCGCTCTTCTCGCGCTCGTCGGCGCCTGCACGTACAACGGAGTCTGGAACGCGCGGCATGCGGACGACCAGGGGAATCGCGCGCTCCTCGACGGTGACGACTCGGCGGCGATTCGCAGCTTCGCCCTCGCCGCCGCCGCCGCCGAGACGGTGCTCGCCCGCAACCCCGCCAGCCGCTGGACCCCGGAGGCGTTGACGCTCGCCGGGCGCGCGCTCGCCTTCAGCGGGGACTGCGGTCACGCGATGTCGCGACTCGAGGCGGCGCGTGCACAGCTGCGTGACCAGGTCGCGCGTGACCGTGCATCGCTCGCCGCCGGCTGGTGCCTGCTCCGCGGTGCACGCTATTCGGAATCGCTCGCCCAGCTCGAGCCCCTGCAGCAATCCCGCGATCATGACGTCGCCACCCTCGCGACTCGCTGGACCGCGCGCGCGATGCTCGCCCAGGGGAACGCGATGGGCGCGGCGCGCGTCCTCGCCCGGACCGATCCCGGCGCCGCCGAGTGGACTCTCGCTCGCGACGCCGCCGATCGGGGTGAGATCGCGCGCGCCGAATCGCTTCTCGTTCGCCGGATCACGGATGGCGACCTGCGGCCGCAGTTCATCCCCCTCCTCACCGACTTCTGGCTGCGC
>DASSZC010000237.1:0-3659 GCA_035702925.1 Gemmatimonadaceae bacterium
AGGCACCGAGGCGCCGAGAACGGCCTCGTAGGGTGAGCGCTTTGCACCAGGGCCGAACTGATTGGGGGCAAGCGGGGCGAGGTCATCTCGGCTTGCTTGCCCCCAAGCTGTTGCGGACTGGTGCCGCGAGCCTGCTCGCGCCAAGGCCGTTCTCCGTGGCTCCGTGACTCCTGTTCAACAGCAGTTGCAGTTGCGGTTGCAACGGCGGGAATATTTCACAGGAGTCACGGAGCGCACGGAGAGTTTGACAACCGCGGCAACACCGCTCGAACGAGACCCGAACTGTTTTGGGGCACGCCTTGCGCGACCATCTCACCCCCTTGCCCCCCAATCTGTTCGGCTCTGGCGAAAAGCACTCACCCGTCGAGGCGGTTCTCGGCGCCTCGGTGCCTCGGTGGCGCCGTTCCGCAGTCACGGCCCCCCTCGCCCCCGGGCTTTGTTCGGTCCCCAGCGAAAAGACTCGAAAAAGCCGTGACCCGCCCCTCATTAGTACAGTCTCATGATGGACGCACGACGGTCCCCCTACCCCGCGACGCCTCGCGATGACGTGAGGCGCCGCGGAGGGGGCCGCCCCTTTTGCACAGATCCATGCCCTTCGCGGTCCGCGCCCCCGATCACAAGTCCCGACCCGAATCGCGCGAGCGGGCGGGCGACGTCGTCAGCGACCTCGCGCGCGGCTACGCCGCGCGCATGAACGATTGCGGCTTTGCCCACGCGCTGCGTGAGCGCCGCATCAGCCGCGAACAGTGGGTCTCGTTCATCAGCGCGCTCTATCCCGCGGTCGTCGGCTTCAACCGCGCGCTGATCCTCAGCATCGCGAAGGTCGATCACGTCCGGAACTCCGTCTTCCTCGGTGCGCTCGCCGAGCAGCTGAAGGAGGAGCAGGCGCACAACCAGCTCTGGCGCGAGAAGCTCAAGCGGTTCGGCGTCGACCACGAGAAGCTCTACTCCGATCTCGAGGCGTACCACGCGCGCTTCTCGGCCGCGGAGCTCGACGCGATGACCGCGAAGACCCTCGCCGCGGTGACCGACGACCTCTCGCGCGGCAACGAGGGCAACTTCCCCGACGCGATCTTCCCTGACGCGGTGCTCGCGCTCTGTCACCTGCTCGGTACCAGCGCGACCAACGAGAAGGTCGGCTACTGGGAGCACTTCGCCAGCCAGGCGGGGATCGAGATGGTGATCTGGGGCGTCGTATCGGCGACCGTCCTTCCCGGAGTGTTAGGCAACCCCGAGCTCGACCTCGGCCCGGTGACGACGCAGTGGCTCCGCGAGCACGGCCAGATCGCCGGCACGAAGAGCGAGGTGCGCACCGACGAGGAGAAGCACCTCGACCTGTCGCGGATCGCGCTCAATCGCAGCGAGCAGGCGAACGCCGACGTCGCCGTCGTCGGCGCCCGGGCGGAGAACGCGATGCGGCTCTTCGCCGCCTCCTTCATCTGCCAGGACCAGGCGATTGGCCGCTTCCCCCTCGGCCGCTACCGGGAACGCGCCGCCTGACCGGATGAAGCCATTCCACCTGCTGCGCCCCAACCGCGGCGCCCCGCGCTCGACGCCGCTCATGGCGCCGGCGGGGGAGCTCGGTGGATTCTCCCCTGACGCACTCCTCGCGTTAGGCGAGGATGGCCGCGTCATCCAGGCGAACCCGGCGGCGATCGACCTCTTCGGCAAGCCCCTCGAGAAGCTCCGTGGGCAGACCCTCGACCAGCTGCTCGACGAGCCGCCGGCGAGCACGGGGAGCAACGGCAAGTGGGAGCCGCGCCCCGCGAACGGAAGCGGCAGTGGGACTCCCCGCACCTCGGGCGCGACCCGCCGCGTCGACCGCTATGACGCAAAGGTCACCCGCGCGCGCGGCGATGAGCGCATCGTCTCGATTGTCACCGGCCCGCTCCGGCTCGGCGACGAGGAAGGAGCCGCGTTAGGCACGATCGTCTCCATCCGCGACGTCAGCGAGGAGCGCCGTTCCCTCGAGGAGCTGGCCCGCTCGGAAGCGCGGTATCGCCACCTCTTCGAGGGTGCGAATGACGCGATCATGACCTTCGACTCGATGGGCCGCTTCACGACGGTCAACGACGCCGGCGAGGTGCTCTCCGGCTACGCGCGCGAGGAGCTGATCGGACGGTTCTTCGGCCCCCTGCTCGCGATGGAGGCGCTGCCGCGGGCGATCATCGAGTTCCGTCGCGCGCTGTCCGGCAACGT
The DNA here is from genome assembly GCA_035702925.1 of Gemmatimonadaceae bacterium. Classification (GTDB taxonomy): domain Bacteria; phylum Gemmatimonadota; class Gemmatimonadetes; order Gemmatimonadales; family Gemmatimonadaceae; genus JABFXC01. Next base: position 2,200 of record DASSZC010000237.1, read on the forward strand.
CGGCCACTTCGAGACGGTCATCGTCCGCAAGGATGGCGAGCGCCGCTACATGACGGTGAACTATGCCTGTCCCCAGCGCAGCCGCGAGGTGCTCTGCGTCATCCGCGACGCGACCGAGGAAAAGCGGCTGCAGCAGCAGCTCATCCAGTCGGAGAAGATGGCGGCGATCGGCCAGCTGGTGAGCGGGGTCGCGCACGAGGTGAACAATCCGCTGGCGAGCATCTCCGCCTTCGCGCAGCTGATGATGGCCGACCGCACCCTCAAGCCCGACCAGCGCCACTCGATGGAAGTGATCAGCGGCGAGGCGCGGCGCGCGGCGCGCATCGTCCACAACCTCCTGACCTTCGCCCGCCAGCACAAGGCGGAGAAAACGCTCGCCGACATCAACAAGGTGATCGACGACACGATCGAGCTTCGCGCCTACGAGCTCAACGTCCGCGGCATCCGCATCGAGCGCGAGTTCGACACGACGCCGCCCGAGACGATGGCCGACGTCTACCAGCTGCAGCAGGTGGTGCTCAACCTGATCACCAACGCCGAGCAGGCGATGGCCTCCGTCGAGCGGCCGCACCACCGCCTCACGCTGCGGAGCAGGACGCAGGGCGACACCGTCCGCATCGAGGTCGAGGACACGGGCCCGGGGATCCCGCCGGAATCGCTCGACGTGATCTTCAACCCGTTCTTCACGACGAAGCCGACGGGGCAGGGGACGGGGCTCGGCCTCTCCATATCGTTAGGCATCGTCAGCGAGCATGGCGGCCGGATCTGGGCCGAGCGCGCGGCTCCGGGCGCCCGCTTCTGCATCGAGCTCCCCCTGGTGCAGACCGGCAAGCGCGCCCCCGTCGCCGCCGCCCCCGTCGCCGCGCAGAAGGCACCCTCGCTCCGTGTCCTCGTCGTCGACGACGAGGAGCCGATCCGCATGGCGCTCGAGCGCTTCCTCACCAGCGCCGGTCATCAGGTCGTGAGCGTGGCGAGCGGGAGCGAAGCGATCTGGCGGGGCGAGGGCGACGAGGTGTTCGACGCCGTCCTCCTCGACATGCGCATGCCCGACGTCTCCGGGCAGCAGATCTTCGAGCGCTGGAGCGCCGACCGCCCCGACCTCGCCGAACGCGTCGTCTTCCTCACCGGCGACATCGTCAGCGCCGACCTCCAGGCCTTCCTGACCTCGACCGGCCGCCCCTTCCTCCCCAAGCCCTTCGAGTTCGACGCCGTCGTGAGAGCACTGCCGAGCCGCCGCGCCTAACGGTCGGGAGAACGGCGGCGGGTTCGAGCCGGCGAGGGACTGCGGAACGGCGACTGCGGAACGGCGCCACCGAGGCACCGAGACTCCGAGAACAGCCTCGAAGGGTGAGTGCTTCGCACCGCGGTCGCACAGCTTGGGGCAAGCGGAGGGAGATCATCTCGCATAACGCCCACGACAACTCGTGGCCCGCGCGCGATCGCGAGCCTATGAATGGCGC
>DASSZC010000225.1:0-6310 GCA_035702925.1 Gemmatimonadaceae bacterium
GGAGGCGTCGCCGGGGTGAAGTGGCCCCCGCTCTGCGGCAGTCCCACCGCCAGCGCGACGACGATGATCACCAGCAGCCCCGCGTACTTGGCGATCGTCGTCAGGTTCTGGACGAGCGCTCCCCATCGCACCCCGACGTAGTTGAAGGTCGCCGTCAGCGCGATGGCGATCGCCGCGATCCAGTGCACCTGCGTCGCGTACGGCTCCTGCGCCGGGTCGTGACCCATGAACCGGAGATAGTACGCGGCGAAGGTGCTCGACACCGCGCCTAACGATGCGGCGCGGATGACCGAGAGCTCGGCCCAGCCGAAGAGGAAGGCGGGCAGCTCCCCCCATCCCTCGCGGATGTACGCGTACATCCCGCCGGTGCGCGGATAGGCACCGGCGAGTTCAGCCAGCGCGAGCGCGCCGCAGAGGGCAAAGAGCCCGCCCACCGCCCAGACGGTGAGCATCGGGACGGGACCGGGCAGCTTCGCCGCGATCCCGGCGGGAGAGCGAAAGATCCCGGAGCCGATCGTCGAGCCGACGAGAACGGCGACGGCGGTCCAGAGCCCGATCTTGCGGGGGAGGGCAGTGCGGGGAGGAGGTGCGTTCATCGTGGCAATGTGCTGGCGAGAACGGCGGACGACAAGCGAGGAGAGGGTGAGGACGGCGGGGGAACGGCGCAACGGCGCCACCGAGGCACCGAGACTCCGAGAACAGCCTTGAAGGGTGAGTGCTTCCCACCGCGGTCGAACAGCATGGGGGCAAGTGGGTGAGATGATCTCACCATGTTGCCCCAAAGCAGTTCGAGTCTTGTTCAAGCGATGTCGCCGCAGTCACCAGACTCTCCGTGCTCTCCGTGACTCCTGTGAAATATTCCCGCCGCTGCAACGGCAACTGCAACTGCTGTTGAACAGGAGTCACGGAGCTACGGAGGACGGCCTGCGGGAGAAGGCTCACGGCACCGGTCCGTAACAGCTTGGGGGCAAGCGGGGCGAGATGATCTCGCCCCGCTTGCCCCCAATCAGTTCGGCCCTGGTGCGAACAGCTCAGCCCTGACGGGCTGTTCTCGGTGCCTCGGTGCCTCGGTGGCGCCGTTCCCCAGTTCCCCCGCCGTCAGGCTCCCGCCGTATTCTCGCCTAGAAGATTCGCAGGTTGATGTACTTCTTCGGATTCTTCTTCAGGTCCGCCGTCAACGAATCCACTCGCCCGACGGCGTTTCGCAGGTCCTGATACAACAGCGTATCGGTCAGCAGCTTCCCCGCCGTCCCCTGGCCGTTGTCCAGCTTCGCGAGCAGGGAGTTCATGTGGGTCGTCGTCTCGCGCAGGTCGCCGGTGAGGGCGGTCATGTTCGCCGACGTCGCCTGGAGATTTCGCACCGTCGAGTCCACCGACGCGCTGTCGACCGCGTTCGCCGTGCGGCGCAACGCGGCGGTCGTGCGCGAGATCTCGATGCTCTGCTGCGCGGCGATCGTGTTGAGCTGGCGCATGAAGCGCGCGCTCTGCTCGAGCGTCTCGCGGAGGTCGGCGATGCCGCGGTTCTGCACCAGCTCGACGGTGAAGGCGTCGGACATCTCGCGCACGCCGCGGCTCACGGTGTCGAGCCTCGCCAGCAGGTCGGCCATCGTCACGCTCGGCTTCCCCGAAGGGACGGTGTCGCCGGCGGTGTAGTGCACCGGGCTCGGGCCGCTCGCCCGCAGCGCGATCTCCATGTCGCCGAACAGGCCGTTAGGCTCGACGGTGGCCACCGTGCCTGACGGGACGTCGTAGTCCTTCATGATGCGCATCGTCACCGTCAGCGTGCCGTCCTTCTCGAGGTTGATGTCGCCGACGTAGCCGACATTCACCCCCGACAGAAGCACGGGCTGGCCCTGCTTGAGGCCGGACCCCCACGGGAAGCGCGCGTAGAGCGGGTAGCCCGACGTCAGCCCGCCGCGGACGAGCCAGAGCGTGCCGAGCACGCCGAGGATCACCGCGAGGGCGACGACGAATCCGACCAGTACTTCGTTCTTTCTCTTCATCCCTGTAGTTGTTGCGCGAGAAGCGCCGCGGTCAGCGCGTCGAGGGTGAGGATCGCGACGCTCGCGATCACCACCGCCTTCGCCGTGGAGCGGCCGACGCCCTCGGCGCCGGCTTCGGTGATGTACCCCTCATACGAGCAGACGAAGGCGATCGCCCCGCCGAACATCACGGCCTTGAGAAGGCTGTAGAACACCTGGAAGGGAGCGAAGCCGAGCTTGAGCCCTTCCTGAAACTGCGAGGACAGCACGTCGGTCGCCAGCACTGACGTCAGCCACGCCGACCCGATCCCGACCGCGTCAGCGAACACCGTCAGCACAGGCAGCATGATCAGGGCGGCGAGCAGCCTCGGAACGACGAGGAAGGCGATCGGGTCGTAGGCCAACGTTTCGAGCGCGTCGATCTGTTCCGTCACGCGCATCGTCCCGATCTCCGCGGTCATCCGCGCGCCGACGCGCCCCGTCAGGACGAGCCCCGTCAACAAGGGTCCGAGCTCGAGGACGATCATCTGCCGTGCCGAGAGCGCGACGATGCTGAGCTGGATCCCCTGGAAAAGCTGGTAGCGGACCTGTAATGCGATGACGCCGCCGATGAAGGCGGCGACGATGCAGGCGAGGGGGATCGAGTCCACCCCGATGTTCCGCATCTGGCGGATCGTCTCCGGGATGTACGTCGCCGGGTCGGCGAGCGCGCGGCCGATGTCGCGCAGGAAGTATGCGCGATAGCCGATGTCGCGCATGTTCCCCGTCGCCCAGCGCGCCATCCGGCGAAAGAGCCGGATCCCGACCCGCTGCGCGACCGGGAAGGTCGCCGTCGCGCGCGGATCGGTGTCCCTCGGAAACGACCCAGTGCTCAAGTTCTTGCCCGTGACAGGAGAAATCCACCGACTATCCCGAACAGTATGTTCGGCAGCCAGGCCGCGAGATCGGGAGGCAGCAGTCCCTTGCCCCCGACCGCCTTCGTCAGCTGGATCATCATCAGGAAAATGATGGTGACCCCGAGGCTGACGCCGATCCCGTAGGCCGCGCCCCCGCGCTGCGTGCTCGTCGCCAGCGGTGCGCCGAACAGCGCGATGATCAGGCAGGTCACGGGGATCGCGATCTTCAGCGCCTGCTCGACCTTCAGCTCGTTGACGTCGCCCCCCGATCGCTGCAGCGCGCGAATGAATCGTCCGAGGTCGCGGTACCCCATCTCGTGCGGCGACCGCGGCGTCGCCAGCAGGTCGGCGGGCATCTCGATCATCCCGCGATCCTTGAGCGAGTCGAACGCGACGACGAGGTCGGGGCCGTTGTCGGTCACGACGTGCGTCGCGCCCTTGTGCAGCGTCCAACCCTGCCGGTCGGTGAACTTCGCGGTCACCGCGCTGATCACCACGGTCGGGTAATCAGGGCCATTCCCCTTCCGCTCGATCTGGAAGTTCCCCATCTGCGAGTTCGGCACCGACAGCGACTGCGCCTTGTACACGCGGCCATTCTCCGCCGAGTAGACGAAGTTGAAGCGCTCGGTGCCGCGCGTCGACTTGTCCTCCTCGAGGATGTCGTTGCGCTTCGCCGTGGTGACCGGCACCAGCTCGCCTAACGCGAGACCGCCGACCGCGGCCATCGCCGCCCCGACCATGATCGGGGCGATCAGGCGGAAGAAGCTGATCCCGCTCGCCTTCGCCGCCGTCACCTCGGAATAGCGGGTGAAGCTCCCGATCGAGAACACCGTCGCGAACAGCACCGCCGCCGGGAGGATCAGGAACATCGATTCCGGCAGCCAGTACAGGTAGCTGAGCGCGATCGCCTCGCGGCTGAGGTGACGGCTCAGGTACTTCTCGAGGTTGTCGGTGAGGTCGATGACGATGACGAGGAGCGGGAAGCCCAGCGCCGTCGTGACGAAGATCTTCGCCCACTCCATGAAGACGTAGCGGTCGAGCGCGCGGGGGATGAGTCGCATCAGGCGACCCTCCGCCGGCGGTCGGCCTTGAGGCCGAGGCGGCGCAGCCATCCGGCGAACCAGGCGCGCAGCAGGTCGAGCATCTCGCGCATGTCACCGCCGCGCGAGGAGCCGGACTCCTTGCCCATCCGGGCGAGCAGCACGAGGCCGACGATCGTGAAGAGGATGTTCGCCATCCACATCGACCAGAAGGGACTCAGCGTCCCGTTCTCCGCCAGCGACTGGCCGGCGATCAGCCCGACGTAATACAGGGCGAACACGGAGAGCGACACGCTGATCACGAGGCCGACTCCCCCGCGCGGAAAGCGCAGCGCGACCGGAGCGCCGATCAGGATGAAGACGATGCAGGCCACCGCGAGTGAGAACTTCTTGTGGATCTCGACGCCGAACATGTTGCGCGTGCGCTCGGTGTCGTTGATGCGGTCGCGCAATGAGCCGATCGCGCCGAGCGTCGCGTCACCGTTGATCGGCGCATATCCGGCTGATGGCGAAACGAAGGTCGGGGCGCGTATCGGCGAGGCCGGATTCGGCAGCTGCCGCGCCGAGTCCTGGGCGGCGCGCTGCTTCTCGACCAGCTCGCGTTCGCGGGCGCGGCGGGCGCGGCTCCCGCTGAACTGCGGGGCCGGCGCCAGCTCCGCGGCCTGCGCCTGCTTGACCCCGAAGAGCGAGAGCAGCTTGCAGTACGTCCCGCCGATCGTGGTGCCGGTGTTCGCGTGCGTCGTGTCGAAGCGCACTGCCACTCGCGACTCGGGAGTGGTGAGATAATGCCCGGTCGCGGAGAAATGCACCGCGCTCTCGATCAGCTGCGCGAGGTCGTTGCGCGCGCGCTCCACACCACCGGTCGCCGACGTGTAGTCCTGCTGCATTTCGCAGATCGTCTTCTCGCGCGGGCCCTTGTAGTCCACGTTCTGCGAGTTCTCGAACTTGCTGCCGACCCCCTTCACGATGAACTGGTTCTTCCGGAAGAAGAGCCGGGTCAGCTGGTTCGGATCGGCGCTCGGGACCTCCTGCATCCACCCGTCGAAGAGCGTCATGACGAGGTCCGAGCCGTTCTTGCTGAAGCCGAGCAGCCCGCTCGACGAGTAGATCGTCCGCGCCTTCGACGGATCGCTGAGGTCGTAGATGGTGACCTCGCGCATCCGGTTGGTCGAGCGGTCGATGTGGCCCGTGCGCACGTAGAGGCGCCCCGGCGACACCGGGTTGATCACCTGTTCGCGGAGGGCGAAGGTCGGCTTGGTGCGCGCAATGTCGGTCTGCAGCACCGCGAGCTGGTGGTTCGCGCGCGAGAGGATCTGGTCGTTGAACCCGATCATCAGGATCGCGACCAGCGTCGCCGCGCCGAGCGCGGGATACATCACCGTCGGCATCCCGACACCGCTCGCCTTGAGGGCGGTAATCTCGTTCTCCGCGGCGAGGCGGCTGAACGCGTACAGCGTCGAGATCAGCACCGCCATCGGCAGCGTAGTCGCGACGGTGAAGGGAATCGACAGCCCGAAGAACTCGAGGATCGCCGTCCAGGGGAGCCCCTTCCCGACGAGCGCACCGAACTGCTTCGCGACGTAGTTGAGAAGCAGGAGCGACGTCAGCGCGGCGAGCGCGAAGACGAGCGGGCCGGTGTGTTCCTTGAGGACGTACTTGGAGAGTATCTTCACGTGATCCGAAGTTTCCACCCGGGAGCCATGCAATTCAAGGTAGTGCTGGGTATTGCGCTCGCGTTCCTGGCGAGCGGTGCGGAGCTGCGTGGACAGGTCCCGGGGGTCAGGGGTCAGGGGTCAGGGGTACGACGAGGCGACAGCCTCGGGGTACAACCCCGCCGGGATGACCTGCGTGACAGCATTCGCGCGCGCCTCACCCTTCCGCGCCCGCCGGCATTCGAGGCGTTCGGCCGCCTCGCGCCCCGCCGCCTCCCGGCGGGCGCGATCGCGGCGATCGAGACGGACTCCCTCCGCCGCGCCCTCGCCGCTCGCCAGGGGAGGCTGAGCGCGGCCTGGCTCGGGGTTCGCGACCCGCGTGTCGCCGCGCCGGCGATCATCACCTTCGCCGCGCGACCGGTGCTCGCCCCGCGCACCGCTGGCGACACGACCCTGGCCGGGCTCCCCGCGCCGGCGACGCCGGAGCCGGCGAACCAGTATGCCGACCTCGCCCTCAAGCTTGGCACCCGGCTCGAGGCGAAGGGGGAGAAGGCGCAGACCACTCCCTGCCTCGCGATCGAGCTGACGTCGTCGTTCTCCGGCTGTCGCTCGCCGATCGCGCCGACTGTCGACTTCCAGTTCAACATCCTGTCCGCTGGCGTCCTCGCCGACCGCGTCCACGTCGACATCGATTACGACTCGCAGCGCGAGTTCGACGCGTCGAACAACCTGTCGATCTA
>DASSZC010000090.1:0-3654 GCA_035702925.1 Gemmatimonadaceae bacterium
GCCACGCAGCTCGGTGCCTACGACTTCCTCGAGAAGCCCCTCGACACCGATCGCATCCTCGTCACCCTCCGCAACGCGCTCCAGCACCTCGACCTCCGCGACGAGAACCTCTCGCTCAAGCAGCAGGTCCAGTCGCGCTTCGAGATCGTCGGCGGCTCGTACGCGATCCGTGCGCTGACCGATCGCATCGAGAAGGTGGCCGGGACGCCGGCACGGGTGCTGATCAGCGGGGAGAACGGCACCGGGAAGGAGCTCGTCGCCCGCGCGATCCACACCCAGAGCCCGCGGGCGAAGAAGCCGCTCGTCGAGGTCAACTGCGCGGCGATCCCCGGCGAATTGATCGAGAGCGAGCTGTTCGGGCACATGAAAGGCTCGTTCACCGGCGCGGTCAGCGATCGTCCCGGCAAGTTCGAGCAGGCCGACGGCGGAACACTGTTCCTCGACGAGATCGGCGACATGAGCCAGAGCGCGCAGGCCAAGGTGCTGCGCGTCCTCCAGGATGGTGTTGTAACACGCATCGGCGGGAGCAAGCCGGTGTCGGTGGACGTTCGAGTCCTCGCGGCGACCAACAAGAACCTCGAGGAGGAGATCGCCGCCGGCCGCTTCCGCGACGACCTGTATTATCGCCTCAACGTCGTGCCCCTGATGGTCCCGCCGCTGCGCGAGCGCCGCGAGGACATCCCGTCGCTGGTCGCGCACTTCGTCGCCCAGCTCTCGGCGCGGGAGGGCGTCAGCCCGCGCGCCTTCGACCAGGAGGCGATCGACGCCCTCACCCGGATGGAGTGGCCGGGCAACGTGCGCGAGCTGCGCAACACCGTCGAACGGCTGCTGATCCTCGCGGCGGGGCCGCGCGTGACGGTGCAGGACGTCGAGCGGCTCGTCGGGCGCGCGGCAAGCGAGCCGTCGGCGCTCGGCGCGCTCGGGACGATCCGCACCTTCGAGGAGTTCAAGGACGCCGCCGAGCGCGCTTTCCTGCTCGCCAAGCTGCGCGAGTTCGACTGGAACGTGAGCGAGACCGCGCGCGCCCTCGACATGCCGCGGTCCAATCTCTACAAGAAGATCGAGCGGTATGCGCTCGTTCGCGAGGCGTGAGGCACGCAATGCGCAGCGATTCGAGCCCGCCATCATCCAATCCAACCGGGAGTCGCCAGGATGTCTGACTGGGATCGCAAGATGGCCAGCATCGACAAGAAGCTCGAGTCGATCTCCGACGACCAGCTGGTCGGCCGGGCGAAGACCCCGGCAACCGCGGCGGACGCCGGAGACATCGCGCGCGTTCGCGCCGAAACGTCGACCTTCGGGGTGTTCGCGCGGCTGCTGCTCTCCGTCGCCCTCGGAGTCGGGATCGTCTTCTGGCCTTACGGGTCGCGCTGCGGGGTGGGGCTCGCCGCCTACCTCGGCGCGGTCGCCGTGGTGATCGCGAGCGGGGTGTGGAGCGCGGTCTGGACCTTCCGCCACCGCGCCGGCCGTGCGCACGCGCTCTCGCTCCTGCTCGTGCTCTGGGGGATGATCCTCGGCGCGCAGGAGGTGCTGCCACGGGTCGGCTACGCCGTCCCGACGCCGCAGCACCCGGCGGCCTGGTACTGTCAGTGAGGGCGGCGCGGGCAACCGCTTAGATTGCGGGGGACGCCGCCTCCGCGCCCAGGCGATGCCTAACGTGCAGCACCCGCGCGCCGCGAGGCGCGCAACCCCACACCGTTTCGCAATGAAAACGTTCAAGAACTTCATCGGCGGCGAATGGGTCGCCCCGTCATCCGGCGAGTACTTCGAAAACCGGAACCCGGCCGACAGCTCCGACGTCATCGGCCGCTTCCCGCTCTCCGGCGCCGGGGATGTCGAGCGCGCGGTGCAGAGCGCGAAGCGCGGCTTCCGCGAGTGGAGCCGCACTCCCGCTCCAGCGCGTGGCGACGTGATGCGCCGCGTCGGCGAGATCATGGTCGCCCGCAAGGAGGAGCTCGCGGACCTGATGACGCGCGAGATGGGGAAGCCGCTCGCCGAGACGCGGGGCGATGTGCAGGAGGGGATCGACACCGCGTTCTACGCCGGGAGCGAAGGGCGGCGGCTGTTCGGCCACACGGTGCCGTCGGAGATGCGCAACAAGTGGGCGATGAGCTTTCGGCGGCCGATCGGCGTCGCCGGAATCATCACTCCCTTCAACTTCCCGCTCGCGATCCCGACCTGGAAGATGTTTCCCGCGCTCGTCTGCGGGAACGCGTGCATCTTCAAGCCGGCCGAGGATGTCCCGCATACCGGCAGCGTGTTCGTCGAGATCCTGCTCGAGGCTGGGCTCCCCCCCGAGGTGATCCAGCTCGTGCACGGCGTCGGCGAGAGCTGCGGCAAGGCGATCGTCGAGCATCCGGACATCCCGGTGCTCTCCTTCACCGGGTCGACGGAAACGGGGCGGATCGTCGGCGAGACCGCGGGGCGGATGCACAAGCGGCTCTCGCTCGAGATGGGGGGAAAGAACGCGCAGATCGTGCTCGACGACGCGAACCTCGAGCTCGCGCTGGAGGGGGTGCTCTGGGGTGCGTTCGGGACGACGGGGCAGCGGTGCACGGCGACGAGTCGCCTCATCCTGCAGAAGGGGATTCACGACAACTTCCTCGGGCTCCTCGTCGACAAGGTGAAGGCGCTCAAGCTCGGCGACGGGCGCAAGGCGGGGACCGACGTCGGCCCGATGATCAACGAGAGCGCGGTGCAGAAGGCGGAGCGCTACGTCGACATCGGGCAGTCGCAGGGGAACGACCTGCTCTGCGGGGGGAAGCGTGCGACGGGGAAGGGATTGGAAAAGGGATTCTTCTTCGAGCCGACGATCTTCGCCCGCGTCGAGGCCGGGCAGCGGCTCGAGCAGGAAGAGATCTTCGGCCCGGTGCTCTCGGTGATTCGCGTCAACGACGCCGACGAGGCGTTCGCGGTGAACAACGACGTGAAGTACGGGCTTTCCTCGTCGATCTACACCAGCAACGTCGAGGTCTCCTTCCGGGCGATGAACGAGCTGGACAACGGCATCACCTACGTGAACGCGCCGACGATCGGGGCTGAGGCACACCTGCCATTCGGTGGTGTAAAGCAGACCGGAAACGGCCACCGCGAGGGAGGGTGGGAGGTGTACGAGTTCTACTCGGAGACGAAGGTCGGGTACGTCGATTTCTCGGGGAAGCTGCAGCGCGCCCAGATCGACAACTACCTCGGGACTCCGAGCTGACCGTACCCGGCGCGGTCGGGATGGACCCCGCCGCGCCGTTGCGCCGGACCGCCGGGTGCGTCATGCTCAGGGGAGCGAGCGCTTGATTTGGTGTCGACATGCGGATTCTATTTCCTGATCGTGCCTTCGCGTCCTGAAGATCTCCGGCGTACGGTTGCAGACCGTGTGGCGCAGCGTGTCGCCGGGCGGGGCGTGTCGCGCGCGGCGGTCGATGCCGCGGTCGGGAGCGTGATGGCCGCGCTGGATGCGCGTTCCGCCGGTGCGCCGGCCGCGAGCTCGCCCGCACCGGCCGGCTCGACGCTGGTTGCCGCGGTCAGCGCCCGCTCGCTCCCCGACCTCGCCTCGCGGCTCCGCGCCGCGCTCGGGCGCGAGGGAGTCACCATCGGCTCGATCGGGATCGCCGCCGCCGGCCTCCATCACGTCGCGACGCTGGAGATCGCCGGCGCGTC
>DASSZC010000468.1:0-3275 GCA_035702925.1 Gemmatimonadaceae bacterium
CTCGACGTAGCGGTCGGGGACGGTGGAGATCGCCGCCACCGCGTCGCCGAAGACGAAGGGGACGCAGGCGAGGAAGATGAAGAGCACCTTCTGCGTCTCGTCGATCCCGAACCAGAACATCGTCAGCGGGATGAGGACGGCGATCGGGATGTTGCGGAGGAAGAGCGCGATCGGCGTCGTCGCGGCGCGGAAGGCGCCGTTCGTCCCGGCGACGATGCCTAACGGTACGCCGACGGCGATCGCCAGCCCGAAGCCCTGGAGGACGCGGGCGAGCGTCGCCTTGACGCTGGCGAGCAGGTCGCGCTGCCGGAACAGCGTCGGGAAGGCGTGGACGACCTCCATCGGGCTGGGGAGCACGACGGGAGAGATGATGCGCGATTCAGGGGTGTCGCCGCGGGTGAGCAGCCACCAGAGCGCGATGACCCCCGCCGCGGCGATCACCCCGACCAGCTGCGCCATCCCCGCGGGGAGCGGCGTGCGAAGGCGGAAGAAGCGCGACTCCTCGTGCGCCTCAGGATCGGGGAGCGCCGGGGCCTCGGCCTGCCGGCGCGCCGCCGACTGCTGCGCGGCGGACGGCGCGACGCCCGGTCGATGCTTTTCCTGCGGGGCAGTCACCTACTTCACCGCCTCGAGCGGGTAGACCTTCACCTCGACGCGGCGGTTCTTCGCGTAGTTCTGCGGATCGTTCGGGTCGGCGGGCCGGTCCCAGCCGAACCCCTCGGTCACGAACTGGTTCGGCTGGAGGTTCTTGAACTTTCGCGTCAGCGCCTGCTTCACCGCGTTGGCCCGGCGCAGCGAGAGCTCCTTCACCGCCTCGGGATCGACCTGGCCGCGCATCGACGCGTCGGTGTGCCCCTCGATCAGGATGCGGGCCGCGCCATACTGCGCGGCGAGGCGGCCGATGTCGTCGAGGACGGCGCCGGAGTTCGGGTCGTACTTGTGCTTCTCGCCGTTAGGCTCGGTGATCGTCATGTCGAGGTCGTCCGAGTTCGGGAAGAACTGGATGACGACGGTCTTGGTGAGGATCTCGTTCGACTCGGCGCGCACCGAGCTCGCCGTCGTCGGGACGAAGGTCACCTGGTACTCGTCGCGCTGCTTCGCGTACTTCGGGTCGGCGGCAATCTTCTGGATGAGCGAGAAGTCCATCACCTGGTCGAACGGGGTCTTGTCGCTGACGACCGCGAGGCGCCGGTAGATGAAGTACGCGTTGTTCCAGGTCTGCTCGAAGTTCGCCGGGTTGTTCTGGTTGAGGAAGAACTCCTTGTTCTCGGCGACGTTGGTCCAGTGCGCGTCACCGAGCATCCCGCGCGCATCGGCCTCGGGGATGGAGTAGCCATCGGCCATGTACTTCGCGACGGACGTCTTCGCCGAGTCGGACTTGAGGGTCTCCATCGCGTCGAAGATCCCGCGCATCAGCCCTTCGAGGATCGCCGGGTTGTCCTTGGCGAAGTCGGCGCGCGCCCACCAGACGTCGGCAATCAGCTTGTTCGCCGTCTGGGTGTTCACGAGCATCCGGTTGCCGGCGACCTTCTCGAGGTTGTAGATGTCCGGCGCCCAGGAGACGACGCAGGCGATGGTCTTGTCCGCGTTGAACGCGGCCGCCGCCTGGAAGGCGTCCTGGGTGTACTTCATGTTCACTTCCCCGGGCTGCACGCCGCCGTTGAGCAGCGTGTTCATGAGGAAATACTGCGACGGGGAGTTCTGGGCGAGGACGCAGGTCTTGCCGCGCAGGTCGGAGACCGACTTCACGTTGCTGCGGACGACGATGCCGTCGCCGCCGTTGGAGAAGTCGATCTGCTGGTAGATGCGCGGCATCGTCCGGCTGTCGCGGCGGAGCCCCTCGACGAAGAGCGGGACCATGTCGAGCGTCGCCCAGCCGATGTGCACGTTGCCGGCGGCGACGGCATCGCGCATCTGGACCGGATCATCGATGAGGACGAGCTCCATCTTGAACGGCTTGCCCGCGGCGTCGGTCCAGGTCTTCCCCGCCTTCATGCCGTGGTTGGCATAGATGAGCGGCGCCCATCCGGCCCAGACGTTGAGCGCGAGCCGCACTGTGCGATCGACCATCGGCTTGTAGGCCGACGAGCCGCGGACCTCGGGGAGTCGCGCGCTCGGGACGAAGTTGTATTCCTTCGAGGTCGTGACGGTGTTCGCGTCCGGCGCCTCGGCGCCCCCCTTCATCTTCGCCAGTTCCTCCTGCGTGAACTGGCCGTTCGGGCCGCTGCCCGTCGCCGGCCGGCTGCCGCCGATCCGGGAGAAGGCGAACCAGGAAAGTCCGGCGATGAGGGCAAAGCCGATGAGATAGGCTAACGGCTTGGGACGACCCGCCATGTGTGTGCTCCGAAGAGTGAATGGTTCGATGCCGGCGCCGCGCGCCGGCCGTCAGGGCTGACGATCGTGCGCGCGCTACGCGCGGTCCTTCTCGGTCGAGGGACCGAGGGTCTTCACCGGCGCCTCGGCGACCGGCTGGGTGTCGGGGGACTTCAGTCCCATCTCGACCTCGAACTCGCCGAGCAGGTCCTCGGCGACGGCACGATCGGCGGCCTGGCGGACCTTCACGTCCTCGACACCGCGCGACGAGAGGGCGGCGGCGACCTGCGCCTTCCCCCGGTTCTGGTCGATCTGCCGCTTGATCATCGACTCGACCTGGCCGATGTTCGAGGTCAGGTTGCCGGTGAGCGACTCGCCTAACGCTTCGGCGACGCGGGCCATCTCGGCCTGCGCCTGCGACATCTTCAGCTCGGCCTTCAGCTGCTGCGCCTTCTGCTGGAGCTTGCCGAGGTCGTCGCTCGACTGGCGCAGCTTGAGCATGTGGTTCTCGAAGGCGCCGCGATGGACCTCGAGCTGCTCCTTGTTGGTGGCGAGGTCCTCGCGCGCCTGCTTGAGCTGGAGCGCGAGCTGGGCGGCCGCCTCACGGTTCTCCGGCTTGCCGGTGCGGAGGTGCGCCTTGATCTGCGCCTCGAGGCGGGCGGTGTTCGCCGCGCCTTCGGCGACCTGGCGCTCGAGGGTGTTGACCATCCCCTTGTACAGCTCCACCCCCTGCCGTGCCTCCCTGATCCGCTCGGCGGCGCGGTCGACCTCGAGTTGATAGACGGCGACCGGGTCGCGCTCGATCAGCGAGTTGGCGATGCCGTTGAAGACGGCCTGTATCCACGTCGCGAACTTCTGGAAGATCATTGAAGAGCTCCGGAGAGGGGGCGCGGCTGGCACGGAATCGCGGTGCCGAACCAACCGTCGCGCGAGCAGAGAGGGCGGGCGCAACTATACAGAAA
>DASSZC010000188.1:0-7854 GCA_035702925.1 Gemmatimonadaceae bacterium
ATGGACCCGGCCGGCCGACTCGTGTGTATATTCCCCCCATGTTGCGACCTTCCTTCGTTGTACTCGCCCTCGGGCTGGCCAGCGCACCCGCGCTCGCGCAGGAGCCAGCCGCGGGTGGCCGCTGCACCACGCCAGATTCGATCGCCATCCGTGGCAACACGCGCATCAGCGACGCGACCATCCGCTCCGACGCCGGGCTGACGCCCGGCGTCGCGCTCAACTACCGGGCGATCCAGCGCGCGATCCAGACGCTGTTCGCGACGGGGGAATACGCCGACGTCCAGGCGCTGTGCGACATCGCGCCTAACGGCCGAGCGACGCTGGCGCTGGTCGTCCACGAGCGCCCCGTGCTCGAGTCGATCGACCTCGTCGGGTTCAGGACCGTCTCGAAGAAGTCGGCGACCGACAGCATCGACCTGCCGATCGGGCGCGCGGTGGACCCGGGCACGGTCGCCAAGCTCGTTGCCCGCGTCGACTCGCTCTACGAGAAGGCGGGCTACTACCTGGCGCGGGTCACCGTCGACACGACGAAGGACGGCGACAAGGTCAAGCTGGTGGTCCGCGTCGACGAGGGGAGCCGGCTCGCCGTCTCTGGGGTTCGCATCGACGGCAACAGCCGGATGAGCGACAAGGAGATCGCGCGGGCGATGAAGACCCAGCCCGAGGGGTTCCTCTGGTTCAAACGCGGCGAGTTCGACGAGGACAAGTTCGTCGGCGACCTCGGTGAGCGGATCCCCGCGCTGTACGCGAAGCAAGGGTTCATCGACTTCCAGGTGCTGCGCGACACGGTGATCATCGACCGCGCGCACGGGAAGGCGCTGCTCGAGCTGACCGTCGAGGAGGGGCCGCAGTACCACGTCGGGTCGTTCGATCCGTCGGGGAACAAGCGGTTCTCGAGCGAGGAGATCAAGCAGTTCTACCCGTTCACCGGCGAGGGGCCGTCGCTGACGCAGCGCGCGCGTGACATCGTCACCCGCACGCACCGCGCACCGGTGGACGTGTTCGACCGGGCGAAGTGGGAGGACGCGACGCAGAAGCTGCGCACGGCGTACAGCAACGAAGGCTACATCTACGCCCAGATCCGCCCGGTGGTCGAGCGGCGGATGGCGGGTGCCGATTCGATCCCGACGGTGGACCTCCGCTGGGAGATCGAGGAGTCGCGGCCGGCGATCGTGAACCGCATCGAGATCGCGGGGAACGATTTCACCTCGGACGCGTGCATCCGCGACCAGCTGGTGATCCTCCCCGGCGACGTGTTCAACCAGGACCGGTTGATCCGCAGCTACCAGAACATCGCGAACCTCGGCTTCTTCGAGACGCCGCTGCCGACGCCGGACACGAAGACGGCGAACGACCAGGGGGACGTCGACGTCATCTTCCGCGTGAAGGAGAAGAAGACGGGGAACGTCAACTTCGGCGCGTCGATGGGCGGCAACTCGGTCGGTGGCTTCATCGGCCTCGAGCAGCCGAACCTGTTCGGTCTGTGCAAGAAGGGATCGCTGCAGTGGCAGTTCGGCAAGTACGTCCAGGACTTCCAGCTGTCGTACAGCGACCCGGCGATCCAGGGCTCGCGCATCAGCGGCACGGTGTCGGCGTACGACAGCCGCCCGCGCTACTCGATCGCCGGCTTCGGCCGCCCGCGACGCATCGGCGGCAGCCTGCAGCTCGGATTCCCGGTACCGCGGTCGCCGTTCGCGCGGATCTTTGCCTCGTACGGGCTCGAGTCGCAGAAGAACGAGGACGTGATCGAGGATCCCTCGCTCAGGAACAACATCTACCTCCGCAACTCGCTGCGCTCGACGCTCGGCATCACCGCCCAGCACGATACGCGGATCGACATGCCGTTCCCGACGGCGGGCGCCCAGCAGTCGCTGACGGCGCAGTTCAGCGGCGGACCGTTAGGCGGCGATGCCAACTTCCAGCGCTACACGACCGAGGTGTTCGGGTACGCGCCGGTCGGGCAGCTCGGCGGCAGCAAGCCGGGGTCGGCGCCGATCAAGTTCGTCCTCGGGACGAAGCTCCGGGCCGGCGCCGTGTTCGGCGACCCGGGGGCGTTCTTCCAGTACCAGAAGTTCATCCTCGGCGGCGTCCAGTTCGGCGAGCAGCTCCGCGGCTATCCCGAGTTCTCGGTGACGCCGCGCGGGGTCCTGCCTAACGGGAGCAACAGCAGCGGCGCGAACTCGGTCAACGACTTCGGAAGCGCGTTCCTGACGACGAGCACCGAGTTCGGGATGCGGCTCAACCAGCAGCTCTACGTCGACCTCTTCTTCGACGCGGGCAACGTCTGGGACCGGGCGCGCGACATCAACATGCGCCTCAAGCGCGGCGTCGGCTTCGGCGCCTCGGTCATCACCCCGATCGCGCCGCTCGGCATCGACATCGGGTACGGCCTCGATCGCGTCAACGCGAAGGGGCAGATCGCACCAGCCTGGCAGCTGCACTTCAAGCTCGGCCAGATCTTCTAAACATCTCAGGAGCAACCATGAGCAAGTTCGTTCGCGCGGGTGTCGTCGCGCTCGCCGTGTTCGCCGTCGCACCGGTCGCCGCGCAGGCGCAGGGGACCCTCAAGTTCGCGTACATCGATTCGCGCGCCCTCCTCGCCCAGGCGCCGGGGCGCGCCGAGGCCGAGGCGCAGTTCCAGAAGGAGATGTCGTCGTACCAGCAGCAGGTCCAGAAGATGGGCGACTCGCTGAACACGATGATGGCAGCCTACACGAAGGCCGAGCTGACGCTGAGCCCGGCCGCGAAGGAAGCGCGCCAGAAGACGATCCGCGACAAGGAAGCCGCGTACCAGGAGCGCGTGCAGGGGCTGCAGGAACAGGCGCAGCAGCGGCAGGGCGAGCTGATGGGACCGATCATGCAGCTCATCAACACCGCGATCAGTGACGTCCGCGCGCAGGACGGCTATTCGTTCATCTTCGACGTCGGCGCACAGGGCGGCGTCGTCGTCGCGGCCGACACGACGCTCAACATCACCGAGAAGGTGCTCGCCCGCCTGAAGACGATCTCTGCGCGGCCGGCGAGCTCGGTCCCGGTGCCGAACGCGGGTGCGCCGATGACGACGCCCGCGGGAATCGCGAAGCCGAAGCCGTAAGCGAGTGGGAGCAGGCGACCACGCTCCCGGCAGCGGCGGTGAGGGGAAACAACCCCTCACCGCCGCTGCCATTGCGGCCGCTGTTTCCGGACAGCTGATCGGGGATGGCGAGGTGGCGGTCACGGCGATCGCCCCCATCGACCGGGCCGGTGAGCGGGACCTCAGCTTCTTCGCCTCGGCGCGTTACGCACCGCTCTTCGAGAAGAGCCGCGCCGCGGTGGTCCTCGTCGCTCCTGACCTCGCCGAGGCCCCGGGGGCGGTCAGGGCGCGCATCATCGTCGCGAAGCCCCACGAGGCCCTCCTCGCGCTGCTGCCGCGGCTCTATGCGCCGCCGCCGCGGGAGCCCGGGGTTCATCCGACAGCGACGCTCGGCCGGGGGGTGACCCTTGCCGACGGGGTGACGATCGGTGCGTACGTGGTGATCGAGGATGGAGCGTCGGTCGGGGAAGGGAGCTGGCTCGAGCCGCACGTCGTCGTCGGGCGCGAGGTGGAGATCGGCCGCGACTGCCGGGTGCATCCCGGGGTTGTCCTCTACCAGGGGGCGCGGCTGCGCGACCGTGTGGAGATCCAGAGTGGGGCGCGCATCGGATCGGACGGATTCGGTTACGTTTTCGGCAGGGGCGCGCACCAGAAGATCCCCCACGTCGGCCGCTGCATCCTCGAGAACGACGTCGAGATCGGCGCGAACACGACCATCGACCGCGGAAGCATCGACGACACGGTCATCGGCGCGGGGACGAAGATCGACAACCTGGTGCAGATCGGGCACAACGTGCGGATCGGGAAGCTGTGCCTGATCATGTCGCAGGTCGGCGTGGCCGGCTCGACGCACATCGGTGACGGAGTGATCATGGCGGGGCAGGCGGGAATCGGGGGGCACATCGAGATCGGCGACCGCGTCCGCATCGGCGGCCAGGCGGGGGTGTTCGGCAGCGTCCCCGCTGGCGAGACGTGGTCGGGCTATCCGGCGCGCCCGCACCGTGAGGCGCTGCGGGCGCAGGCCGCACTGTTCAAGCTGTCGTCGATGATCCGTTCGATCGAGAAACTGCTTTCGCGGAGCGAGCAGTGAGCCGGCGCACCGTCGCGCGGCGCATCGCGCTCTCCGGAGTCGGATTGCACATGGGCGAGCCGGTGCAGCTCGCCTTCGAGCCGGCCGCCGCGGGGAGCGGGATCCGCTTCCGGCGCGATGATCGCGACGGCGCCGAGATGCCGGCGCGCGTCGAGCACGCGGTGCTCGCCGAGCGGCGGACGCAGCTCGGCGAGGGCGGGGGCGCGATTCACACCGTCGAGCATGTGCTGGCCGCGGTGGCGGCGCACGGCGTCGACGATGTCGTGATCGCCATGGATGCGCCGGAGCCGCCGATCATGGATGGCAGCGCGGGACCGTTCTTCGCCGCGCTCCGCGACGCCGGATTTCGCGAGCAGGAAGGGGAATGCGATGTCTTCACGATCGAGGAGCGAGTGGAGATCGTCGATGGCGAGTCGCGCTACACCGCGGAGCCGGGAGATGGGCTCACGCTCGACGTGGAGATCGTGTTCCCCCACGCGCTCATCGGGCACCAGCGCGGCGAGTATCACGTGACGCGGGAGAGCTTCGATCGTGAGCTCGGCGGTGCGCGGACCTTCGGCTTCGTGCGCGAGGTCGAGGGGCTGCGGGCCAAGGGGCTGATTCGCGGCGCGTCGACGTCGAACGCGGTGGTGCTCGACGAGCATGGGGTCGTCGGCACGACGCTGCGCTGGCCGGACGAATTCGTGCGTCACAAGGCGATGGACTGTGTCGGGGATCTCGCGCTGATCGGCGGGCGGCTCAACGCCCGCGTTCACGCGGTACGCCCGAGCCATCGCGGAACCGTTCTCTTCGTGCGCGAGCTCGCGCGCGTCGTCAACCGGAGTAATGCGTCGTGCTAGGCATCGAAGAGATCATGAAGACGCTCCCGCACCGCTATCCCTTCCTTCTCGTGGACCGGATCCTCGAGATGGAAGAGAAGAAGCGGATCGTCGGGCTGAAGAACGTCACGATCAACGAGCCGTTCTTCCAGGGGCACTTCCCGGGGCACCCGATCATGCCGGGCGTGCTGATCATCGAGGCGATGGCGCAGGTCGGCGGGATCCTGCTGATGGGCCAGATCGAAGGCTACGAGAGCAAGGTCGTCTACTTCATGTCGCTCGACAACGTGAAGTTCCGGCGGCCGGTGAAGCCTGGCGACCAGCTGCGCTTCGAGATCGACATGATCCAGATTCGCGGGATGGTGTGCAAGATGCACGGAGTGGCGAAGGTCGATGGCGAGGTCGTCTGCGAGGCGGACATGGCGGCGATGGTGCGGGACAAATGAGCGGCATCCATCCTACCGCGGTCGTCTCGCCGGACGCGAAGATCGGCAACGACGTGACGATCGGGCCGTTCGCGATCGTCGGCGAGCAGTGCGTCATCGGCGACGGCTGCGTGATCGGACCGCGGGCGACGCTCGAGCATTTCGTGACGCTCGCGCCTAACGTCAAGGTCGGCAGCGGCAGCATCCTCGGCGGGGAACCGCAGGACCTGAAGTTCAAGGGCGAGCGGACGACGGTCGAGATCGGCGAGAACACGACGATCCGCGAGTACGCGACGATCAACCGCGGGACCGCGCAGTCGTTCAAGACGACGGTCGGGAAGAACTGCCTGATCATGTCGTACGTCCACCTCGCCCACGACTGTCACGTCGGCGACGGGGTGATCCTGTCGAACGGCGTGCAGCTCGCCGGGCACGTCACGATCGAGGACAAGGTGACGATCTCCGGACTCGTCGCCGTGCACCAGTTCGCGCGCATCGGGCGGTACTCCTTCGTCGGTGGGATGTCGCGGGTGTCGAAGGACATCCCGCCCTTCATCAAGGCGGTCGGGAACCCGATCAAGCTGTATGGACTCAACAGCGTCGGGTTGCAGCGCAACGGCTTCTCCGAAGAAGTCATGCGCGAGCTGAAGCGCGCCTACCGTCTGTTCTTCCGCTCGGAACTGAACGTGTCGCAGGCGCTGGAGCGGGCGCGCGCCGAGCTCCAGCCGTCGCCGGAAGTCGAGGCGCTCATCCGCTTCGTCGACGAGAGCCAGCGCGGGGTCGTGATCTGATGACCGCCAAGCGGACGCGCGTCGGCGTCATCGGCGCCGGCGGGCTCGGGCAGCATCATGTGCGCATCATGGGGGAGCTGCCTGACGCGCAGCTCGTCGGCTTCTACGAGGCGCGTGTCGAGCGCGCGGCGGAGATCGCGAATACGCTGAAGGCGCGCGCCTTCGACTCGGTGGAGGCACTGCTCAGCGAAGTCGAGGCGGTGACGATCGTCGTGCCGACGCCGGCGCACTACGAGGTCGCGAAGAAGGCGCTCGAGCGCGGGGTACACGTCCTCGTCGAGAAGCCGTTCACGGCGACGATCGACCAGGCGGACGAGCTGCTCGAGCTGGCGAAGGAGAAGGGCGTGACCGTGCAGATCGGCCACGTCGAGCGCTTCAATCGGGCGATCCGCGCCGCGCTGCCTTACGTCGACACGCCGAAGTTCATCGAGAGCGACCGGCTCGCGCCCTTCAACCCGCGCGGCTCCGACGTCGCCGTCGTGCTCGACCTGATGATCCACGACATCGACCTGATCCTCACCCTCGTCGGCGAGCAGGTGATGTCGGTGTCGGCGGTCGGCGTCGGCGTGCTCACGCCGTCGGTGGACATCGCCAACGCCCGTCTCGGGTTCGTCACCGGCGCGGTCGCGAACATCACGGCGAGCCGCGTCTCGCGCGAGCGGATGCGCAAGGTGCGCATCTTCCAGCAGAGCGGCTACCTCTCGCTCGACCTCGCCGCGGGGAACGGTGAGTTCTACAGCCTGCGCCGCGACGTCGATCTCGCCGCGCTGGCGAAGGGAGGACCGCTCGCGCTCGAGGCGTTCGTCGAGCGTGTGCCGCTCGAGGCGCCGGAGGGTGAGCCGCTGCGGCTCGAGTTCGAGAGCTTCATCGCCGCGGTGCAGGGCCGTGCGCCCGTCGCGGTGACCGGCGAAGACGGACGCGAGGCACTCGCCGTCGCACTGCAGATCGTGCAGGAGATCGAGCGCAGCCTACCGGCTCTCTCGGGCGCGGCGAAGCACGCGTCGCGCTGACGGTGCGCGAGATCATGATCGTCGCCGGAGAGGCTTCCGGCGACCTCCACGGCGGTTCGCTCGCCGAGCAGCTCCGCCAGTTGGCGCCGGAGCGGCCACTCGTCGGGATCGGCGGCGCAAAGATGGCCGCTGCCGGCGTGAAGCTGCTGGAGAACGTCGACAACCTCGCGGTGATGGGGTTCGTCGAGGTGCTCGCGCACATCCCGAAGCACTGGGCGCTCCTGCGCACCCTGCGGCAGCGAATGAACGAGGGCAAGGTTGGTCTCGTCGTGCTGATCGACTATCCGGGCTTCAACCTCAAGCTGGCAGCGGCGGCGAAGGACGCCGGGGTCCCGGTGCTCTACTACGTCACGCCGCAGGTGTGGGCCTGGGGCGCCGGCCGCCTCGCGAAGATCGCCGAGGTGGTGACCAAGGCCGCACCGATCCTCCCCTTCGAGGAGAAGCTGCTGCGCGATCATGGTGTGGACGCCGAGTTCGTCGGCCATCCGCTGCTCGATCGCGCCCTGCAGCTGCCGACGCGTGAGGCAGCCCGCACCGAGCTCGGGCTCGCGCAGGATCGTCCGCTGCTCGCGCTCTTTCCGGGAAGCCGTGAGCAGGAGATCGCGCGTCACCTCGACGACTTCGTCGCGACGGGCACGGAGCTGCAG
>DASSZC010000059.1:0-2238 GCA_035702925.1 Gemmatimonadaceae bacterium
TTCGAGTGGGGCGCGACGCACGCGCCGTTATGGAACACCGTCTCGATCAGCGGCTACCACATCCGCGAGGCGGGGGCGACCGCGGCGCAGGAGCTGGCGTTCACACTCGCCAACGGCTTCACCTACGTCGAGCGCGGGATCGCCCGCGGGCTCGACGTCGACGACTTCGCGCCGCGGCTCTCCTTCTTCTGGGACGTCCACAACGACTTCTTCGAGGAGATCGCCAAGATGCGCGCCAGCCGGCGCATCTGGGCGCGGCACCTCAGGGAGCGCTACGGGGCGAAGGATCCGCGCTCGCTCGTGCTGCGCTTCCACTCGCAGACTGCCGGGGTGACGCTCACCGCGCAGCAGCCGATGAACAACGTCGTCCGCGTCGCCTATCAGGCGCTCGCCGCCGCGCTGGGCGGGACGCAGTCGCTGCACACCAACTCGATGGACGAGACGCTCTCGCTGCCGACCGAGTCGGCGGTCCAGGTCGCGCTCCGCACGCAGCAGATCCTCGCCTACGAGACCGGCGTGCCTAACGTCATCGACCCGCTTGGCGGGTCGTACTACGTCGAGGCGCTCACCGACCAGATGGAGGCCGACGCCGAGAAGCTGTTCGCCGAGATCGAGGGTGTCGGCGGCGTCGCCCGCGGGATCGAGATCGGCTGGTTCCAGCGCAAGATCGCCGAATCGGCGGCGCGCCAGCAGTGGGAGATCGAGCAGCACCGCCACGTCGTCGTCGGCGTGAACGAGTTCGTGACGGAGGAGCCGGAGCTGACGATCCCGCTGCTCAAGGTCGGGGCCGAGGCCGAGCGCGACCAGCGCGAGAAGATGGCCAAGCTCCGCGCGACGCGGGACAACGCGCTCTGCACTGCGCGCCTCGAAGCGTTGCGCCAGGCGGCGCGCGAGGGGAAGAACGTGATGCCCGCGCTGCTCGATTGCGCCCGCGTTTACTGCACGCTGTACGAGATCCGCGCCGCGATGGAAGACGTCTTCGGCGCGTACCGCGAGCCGGTGTTCTTCTGAAATCCAAGATGACTCGCCAGTCGCCGACGGCAGCCGGCGACTGGTGGACGACCTACTTCGACGCCCAGTACCTTCTCGAGTACGAACCCCTCTTCACCCTCGAGCGGGACCGGCGCGAAGTCACGCGCCTCATCGACATCCTCGGCGCCCCGGACGGGGCGAAGATCCTCGACGTGCCATGCGGGCAGGGGCGGCACGCGCACCTCCTCGCCGAGGCAGGGTTCGACGTCGATGGCCTCGACTACTCCGAGCCGCTGCTCGCGAAGGCGAAGGCGCGCGGCACGGGGAAGCGCCTCCGCTACACGCGCGGCGACATGCGCAAGCTTCCGGCGCGGTGGAGCAATCGCTTCGACATCGTCGTGAACCTGTTCACGTCATTCGGCTTCTTCACCGATCCCGCCGACGATGCGCGCGTGATTCACGAGTTCGCCCGCGTCCTGCAGCCCGGCGGTGTGCTCGTCTGGCACGGCGGCAATCGCGACGGGGTGATGGCACACTTTCTCGCCCGCGACTGGTGGGAGACCGAGGACGGCACGCTGATCGCGCACGAGCGGTCGTTCGACGGGCTGTCCGGGGTGCTGACGATCCGCAGCACCTGGCGGGGGAAGAAGGTGTCGGGGGAACGTGAGCATCGCATTCGCCTCTACACCCCGACCCGTCTCGCCGAGCTCTGTGCCGACGCGGGGCTCGTCGTCGAGCAGGCGTACGACGGCTTCCGTGACCGCGAGCTGCGCCGCCGCTCGAGCGAAATGCTGCTTGTCGCGCGAAAGGAACCGTTGCCGCGCCGCAAAGCGAAGCGATAGCTTATCGCGTCACTCGTCACTTCCCACTACTCGCAGTGCTATGACAGCGTCCCGCCCGATCCGAGTCCTCATCGCGAAGCCTGGCCTCGACGGCCACGACCGCGGCGCGAAGGTCGTTGCCGCCGCGCTCCGCGACGCAGGGATGGAAGTCATCTACACCGGCCTGCACCAGACTCCCGAGATGATCGCCACCGCTGCGATCCAGGAGGACGTCGACGTCGTCGGCCTCTCGATCCTGAGCGGGGCGCACATGACGCTCTTTCCGCGCGTATACGAGCTGCTTCGCGAGCAGGGGCGAGACGACGTCCTGATCACCGGCGGCGGCATCCTCCCCAAGGAGGACATCGAGGAGCTGCAGAAGCTCGGCATCGGCAAGCTGTTCGGCCCGGGCACGGCGACTACGGACCTGATCGACTACATCAAG
>DASSZC010000048.1:0-3544 GCA_035702925.1 Gemmatimonadaceae bacterium
CGTCGCTTCGCCGTCAAAGGTGATGCGCCCATAGATCTCGTCGGAGATGACGAGGAGGTCGTGGCGAAGGACGAGGTTGGCGATCTCCCCGAGGGTGTGGGCGTCGATGCTCCCGCCGGTCGGGTTGTGCGGCGCGTTGAGGACGAGGACGCGGGTGCGCGGGGTGATGCGCGCGGCGACGTCGGCGACGTCGATGGCGAACGAGCGCTCCGGATCGAGCCGGTAGCCGATCGGCGCGCCGCCGGCGAAGCGGGTGAGCGACGGATAGATCGGGAATCCCGGATCGGGGACGAGGACTTCGGTGCCCGGCTCGACGGTGGCGAGGAAGGCGTAGAGCAGCATCGGCTTCGCGCCGGGGGTGACGATGACGTCGTCGGCGCTGGCGTCGACGTGGCGGCTGCCTAACGCTTCGGCGATGGCGCGCCGCAGGGGGGCGATCCCGGCGGGCGGGCCGTAGCGCGCATCGCCGTCGCGCAGCGCGCGGACGGCGGTCTCGACGATGTGCGGCGCGACGTTGAACTGCGGCTCGCCGATCGCCAGCTGCGCGACGGATCGTCCGTGCGACTCGAGGACCGCGGCGCGGCTGAGGACGTCGAGCGCGCCTTCACCGCTCAGCGCGGCGAGTCGCGCGGCGGCGGATGGATGGTGCAGCGGGTCGCCGCGGCGGGCGGCGCTCGCCGGCTTCTGCGGCGAGGTCGCGGGTCGTGCGGGCCGGTCGGTGTTGGTCGTCGCCATCGTCGAGCACTCCAGTGCGCCAGGGCATTGGCCGCCGGGCCGGGTGCTGCGAGAGGCGTGGTGCGAGAACTGTCTCTCGGAAAAACGAAAACGCCCGGGCGAGATGATGGCCGCCGGGCGCGTCGCATTTTAGCACTTTGTTTTACGTGGCGGCAATAGGCGGCAAATCACCACGAACCATCGATTGTGTTTTTGAGTCTACATGCGATGTTCTGCGATGTCAAGCGGATGCGCGACAGTTGGAACCGCCTGGCCGATCGCGCTGTCAGCGTCGCCACCGTCTCTGCTCAGGGGTCCCCCGTTCCGGACGACTTCGATGTCATCACGATCCCCAGGCGCTCGGCGCCGGGCGCGTAAACCGCGGCGCATGGGCGGGGGATGGATCCTCGCGCTCACCATCTCCGCCGTCTTCGGTGGCGGTTGCGCGAGTACCGGCGCCACGTTTCGCAGCGGTGTCGGCGACAGTTTCCCCTTTCACCCGCCCTACTACGCGGGAAGGAGGGTCACTGCCGTCGGGCGCGTGGGATACTTCCCGATCACCTTCCGGCGCGGGGCGACCGAGGATGAAGGCTTCGATCCGGCGTCGCAGGCCGGCACCCCGCTCGGCGCGCTCGTCGCGGACATGAACCGCTTCGTCGACTCGCTCGGCGTGACCACGCCGCTAGCCGTGAACCTGGTGGTCCCGGGGACGCCGCCTGACGTCGAGTTCGGGTGCATCCGCACGACGTCGATGTACGAGTGCGACGAGCGAGACGCCGAAGGCGCGCGCGCGGGCGGGGACCGGCGGACGCTGCGACTCGCCATCGGTCGGCCGTCGGACGACTGGACGACGTGGGCGGCGCGGGCGATGGACGGCGCCGGCGTGCCTAACGCGTTGTCGATCACCGTCGAGATCAGCGACTACTACGCCGAGCAGACGGGACTCGTCGGCCACAGGAAGGTGGAGCTCGGCACCGGCTACACCATCTCGATCCCGTGGATGACCGGGCTGGACACCCCCGTCAGCGTGCTGCAGCTGACCGGCGCGCTGGTGGACAGCAGCGGCAGCGCGGTGCGCATCGGCGCCGAGGGGCTCGTTGCCCGCCGGAGCGGGATCATCGCCGGCGCGGTCGGGGCGCAGCGAGTCATCACCGACGACGACATCGCGCAACTGCGCTCGGCGCGGCGCACCGACCTCCGCGGGCAACCGCTCGTCTGGCAGGTGGCGCTGCGCAACCTGCTCGCCGAGCTCACCGGGCACCCGGAACTGGCGATGCGCTGAACGTCGTGACAGGATTCGGCATGACACATCGCCGAATCCATGTCACCCGGGCGATCGCGATCGCCCTTGTCGCGGCGATCGTCGTCGCGACGCCGCTCGCCGCGCAGCAGTCGCAGCCGGCGAAGCGTCCCGCTGAACAAGCCAGCTCCGGTGAGTCCGCGACGCAGCGACTGCTCTACGCCCTCGAGAACCAGTGGGCGCAGGGGGTCGTCAGGCGCGACGCCGCCGCCGTGAGGCGGCTGGTCGCGCCGCGGTGGATCTACTCCGACGAAAGCGGAACGATGAATCGCGAGGAGGGGATCGCCGCGTTCACCGGCGGTACCGACACCGTCACCGCCGCCGGAAACGACGACATGCACGCCATCGTGTACGGCAACACGGCGATCGTGACCGGCATTCTCTGGATGCGCGGGCGCGGCACCGCGGGTGCGTTCGAGCATCGCTATCGCTACACCGACACATGGATGAAGCTCGGCGGGCGATGGCAGTGCATCGCGTCGCAGGACTACCTGCTGCCGGCGAAAGAGGGGACGCGATGAGCGGGCGATGGCTCGGCGCGATCGCGCTCGGCTGCCTCGCGTCGGCTGCGTGCGGGAAGGGTGGCGGGCGCGCGGCGGATTCCGCGGCGACGGGCACCGCGGCGCCGACGACCGTCGCGGGGACGAGGATCGCCGCGCCGCGCAGCGGCCCTCCCGGCGAGTGGCCGATGCCCGCTGCCGACTACGCGAACTCGCGCTACAGCGAGCTCACCGAGATCACGGCCGCGAACGTGAGCGGGCTGCATGCGGCGTGGACCTTCTCGACCGGCGTGCTGCGCGGGCACGAGGGATCGCCCCTCGTCGTCGGCAACACGATGTACCTGGTGACGCCCTACCCTAACGTTTCGTACGCGCTCGACCTCGCGACGGAGGGGCAGCCGTTGAAGTGGAAGGCGCGCCCGGAGAACGCGCAGGCGGCGATCGGCCTCGCCTGCTGCGACGTCGTCAACCGCGGCGCGGCGTTCGCCGACGGGAAGATCTTCTACAACCTGCTCGACGGGCACACCGTCGCGATGGACGCGGCGACGGGAAAGCTCCTCTGGCGGACGAAGATGGGCGACCTGGCGCGGGGCGAGACGATCACCATGGCGCCGATCGTGGTGCACAACAAGGTGATCGTCGGCTCGAGCGGCGGGGAGATGGGAGTGCGCGGATGGATCGCGGCCATCGATGAGGTGTCGGGGAAACAGTTATGGCGCGCGTACAACGTCGGGCCCGACGCGGACATCAAGGCGGGCGCGCGGTTCAAGCCCTTCTATCCGCAGGACAAGGGACCGAACCAGGGGACGAAGAGCTGGCCCGGTGAATCGTGGAAGGTCGGGGGCGCGACGGTCTGGGGATGGATCTCGTACGACCCCGAGCTGAACCTCATCTACCACGGCACCTCGAACCCCGGCCCATGGAACGGCCAGGGGCGGCCGGGAGACAACAAGTGGAGCGCGGCGATCATCGCCCGCGACGCCGACAGCGGCGAGATGGTCTGGGCGTTCCAGCCGACGCCACATGACCT
>DASSZC010000415.1:0-3286 GCA_035702925.1 Gemmatimonadaceae bacterium
CCGGAGGGAAGGCGACACCGAACAGCCGCGACATGATCCCTGCGGTGCTCGGCGGTGCTCCGTTAGGGAAGGCGACGGCGAGCGCACCGTCCCACGGCCGGCCGTAGTCGTCACCGACCGCCCAGCACCCCGTGCGCCCGACCGCGTACGCGGCCATCACCGCCGGGCCGCCGACGTCGGCGACGCGCCAGAGGTTCATCCCCTTCCACTTCGCCATCGCGAGCACGGCGATCGTCCCCCCGATCAGTCCACCCCAGAACACGAATCCCGCGCGCTCGAGCAGCGCGTGCGGATCGCCGGTGAGCACCGCGTAGTAGATCTTCGCGCCGGCGAGCCCGCCGATGACCGCGGCGAAGACGAGGTCGCCGACCGGCTGCGGATCATAGCCGCGACGCGCCGTCTCTCGCTGCGCGACGTGCTGCGCGACGACGAAGGAGAGGAACATCGCCAGCCCGAAGCCGGTGATCTCGAGGGGACCGAGGGGATAGCTGAAGGCGTGCACCACGGTCGGCGACGCGAGGATCATCGGGGTCAATCCGGCAGCGAACATCATGCAGCGACCAGTCCGGGAATGGGCATGGATGCGTAGGCGTTGAGGTCGAGCGCGGCGCGCTCGCCGAGCTCGTAGCGAAACAGTCCGGCGCGGGCGATCATCGCCGCGTTGTCCGTCGCCAGCCGCGGCGACGGCGCGAAGACGCGTGCGCCTAACGGTGCGACCCGCTCGGCGATCCTGGCGGCGAGCGCCCGGTTGCAGGCGACACCCCCGCCGAGCACGATCCGCGTGCGGCCGTACTGCTGCGCCGCACGATACGTCTTCTCGGCGAGCGTGTCCACCAGCGCCGCCTGGAATCCGGCGGCGATCGCGACGCGGTCGGCGTGCTGTGGGTCGTCGCCCCCGATCGGGATCGCGCCGATGTTCCGCTCGCGCACCGCGTGCAGCACCGCGGTCTTCAGCCCGCTGAACGACACATCATAGTAGTCGGCGTCCCCCGGCCTCTGGTCGCGCCGCGTCATCGGCCGCGAGAAGCGGATCAGCGTCGGATCGCCCTCACCGGCCAGCCGCTCGATGTGGCGGCCGCCGGGGTAGGGAAGCCCGAGCAGCTTCGCCACCTTGTCGAATGCCTCCCCCGCCGCGTCGTCGCGCGTCGAGCCGAGCAGGCGATAGCTCCCCCACCGGTCGACGTCGAGGAGCATGGTGTGCCCGCCGCTGACGAGCAGCGCCGTGAAGGGGGGCACCGCCTCCGCATGGTCGATCGCCGTCGCAAAAAGGTGGCCTTCCATGTGGTGCACGCCGACGAGGGGGATCCCCGCGCCGAAGGCCAGCGACTTGGCGAAGCTGACCCCGACGAGCAGCGCGCCGACCAGCCCCGGGGCGTTGGTCACCGCGACCGCGTCGACGCTGCCTAACGTCATACCCGCCTCGGCCAGCGCGCGCTCGGCGACGGGGACGATGGCCGTCAGGTGCGCCCGCGACGCGATCTCGGGGACGACCCCGCCGAAGATCCGGTGCACGTCCTGCGAGAGGATCACCAGCGACTCGAGCTTCGCCTGGTCGCCGCTCCCGGCGAGCACCGCCGCCGAGGTCTCGTCGCACGACGTCTCGATCGCGAGGATGCGCGTCACTGGAGCTGCCGCACGGTGTCGGTGGAACCCTCGGCTGGGCGGGGACGCGGGACCGCGTTCGCGCTGTCCGGCGTGCGCAGCGTGTCGCGCGCCGACGTGCTGTCGGCGATCGCGCTGTCCGCCGGCGCGACCTCGGGCTCGATGCGACGCAGGCGCAGCGTCACGTGGCGGGGGCGGACGTCGCGCACGACGGCGCTCACCCCCGCGGGGAGATCGACGTCGGCGGGGCCGAGCTCGAGCGACACCGTCTCCGCCCTGTTTCCCTGGATGTGCCTGACGATCACCGGTGCCGCCGTGTAGAGCTTGAGCAGCTCGCGGCCGCGGCCGAGCACGAGGGCGCGCACCGTCGGCAACGGGCCGACGATGACCACCCCGCTGTCGACCACCGGCGCGAAGCGGATCGGGATGACCTCGTCCGTCGGCTCCTCGGCGCTGACCACCATCCAGAGCACGAGGGCAAAGAAGATCGCCGCCCCCTTCAACGCGAGCCGCTCGACGAACGCGCTGCGAAGCGCGTCCTGCCAGCGGGTGCGGCGCTGCGGATTCACCGCTCGGCCAGCAGCTGGGCGACGAGCGCCCGGGTACCCGGCGAGCTCCAGTCGGTCGCACCGATGATCTTCTTCCGGATCACCCCGTCGCGGCCGAGGACGAAGGTCTCGGGGACCCCCGTCGTCTGGTAGGCCTTCTGGATGTCGTGCGTCGGGTCGTGCAGGATCTCGAAGGTCAGCCCGAGCTCGCGCACGAAGTCGCGCACCGCCTTCTGCTGGCCGGGATCGTCGACGCTGACGGCGACGATCTTCAGCCCGCGCGGGCCGAACTCCCGGTGCAGCCGCTCGATCGACGGCATCTCGGCGCGGCACGGTGCACACCAGGTCGCCCAGATGTTGAGGACGACGACGTCGCCCTTGTAGTCGGCCAGGCTCTTCGCAGCCGCGGCGTCGACTTCGCGCGAGGTGAACGTCGCGTTAGGCGCGGCCGGATACACCGGCTCGAGGAGCGGGGTCGCCTTGAAGTCGGGGGCCTGGCCGCCGACGCTGACCGGGAAGAGCTCGTCGCGCATCGTCCGCGTCGCGACGAACAGCCCGATCGCGAGCAGCGCGACGACGCCGGCGACCACCCCCCACTGCTGGCGCACCGTCATGCGCGGGCCATCGTCAGCTGCCGGAGCGCGGCGATCTCCGCCGCGACGTCGGCGGCGGTGAACACCGCGTTCCCGGCGACGAAGGCGTCGGCGCCCGCCTCGCGCGCGGCGGCGATCGTCTTCCGGTTGATCCCGCCGTCGACCTCGAGCACCGCGCCGCTCTGCGCCGCGTCGAGCATCTCCCGCGCGCGCGCGATCTTGTCGAGCGAGTGGGGGATGAACTGCTGGCCGCCGAAGCCCGGGTTCACCGTCATCACGAGGAGAAGGTCGAGGTCATCGAGGACATCCTCGACCGCGCCGAGGGGGGTTCCGGGGTTGAGGGCGACGCCGGCCTTGCACCCGAGCTCGCGGATCCGCGCCAGCTGCCGCTGCAGGTGCGGCGCCGCTTCCGCATGGATCGTCAGCACCGCCGCACCCGCCTTCGCGAAGTCGTCGAAGTACTTCTCAGGCTGCACGACCATCATGTGCACGTCGAGGGGGAGCTTCGTCACCCGGTGCACCGTCTCCATGACCTTCGCGCCG
>DASSZC010000261.1:0-2067 GCA_035702925.1 Gemmatimonadaceae bacterium
CCCGCTTGCCCCCAGCTGTTCTGGGCGGGCGCGAAGGGCTCGGCCCTGCTGGCTGTCTCGGTGCACCCGGTGTCTCGGTGTCTTCCAGTACAGACTGTCACGACGCGTCAATGCTGAGGAGTACGGCCGACATACCAGGAAGCCACCGGCTCAGAGGAACCGATCAGCACCAGCCGCGACTCGTCGCAGGCGATGCGCCGCCTTTCCGATCAGCTATCTTCCACCACATGACCAACCCTGACCTCGCTGACATCAGGATGCGGCTGTTGCGGTTGCACCGGGCGCTGCTCGATGCGGAGAAGGTGGAGCACGAGCGGGCGCATGGGGCGGTGACGCCGGCGGCGTTCCTGCAGCTGCTGATCGGGGATCCGCGCTTTGCGTGGCTGAGCGCGTTGTCGGAGCTGATCGTGCAGCTCGACGATGCGGTGCTGCCGTCGCGGACGCGGCGGGATCCGCCGCCGCCCCCCGATGTGCCGGCGCTGCTCGACCGCGTGCGGACGATCCTCAGTGGCGGGGTGCCGACCTTTGCCGCACGTTATGACACGCTGGCCGCGAGCCGGCCGGCGCTGGCACAGCTCGCGCGCGAGACGCTGGCCGCGGTCGACGGACGTTAGGCGCCAACGGCGCGAGCTCACACGGAGCAATTGCCATGTCCACGCTGCCGAAGCTGATCGATCACCTCGAATGGGCGGACGCGAAGGCGCTGGCCGCCCTCCGCGCCGCGTCCGCGCCGGGCGAGAAGGTGCGCGAGATCTATTCGCACATCCTCGGCTCCGAGCACACATGGATCTCGCGGATCGAGGGACGGGCGCCGACGCTCGCCGTCTGGCCGACGTTGAGCGATGACGAGATCGAGCGCGTCGCGCGCGAGAACGTCGCGGCGCTGCGCCGGATCCTCGAGGGCGTGACGGAGGTGGACCTTGCCCGCGTCGTCACGTACAGGACCAGCGCGGGCCATCCGTACGAGTCGACCGTCGAGGACATCCTGCTGCACGTCGCGCTGCATGGTTCGTATCATCGCGGGCAGGTCGCGATGCTGCTGCGCCAGGGAGGCGCCGAGCCGGCGCCGACCGACTACATCGCATTCATTCGCGGCGCCCCGGCGGCGACTCGCGCCTCCATCCCCGCCCGCTGATCATGCATACCGTCGAGATTCGTCACTGCCCGGTTTGACCGGGGCGCAACCTGATAGCCGCCCGTGTGGCGGCACGATTGCGGGACCGTCCGGACGTCACCGTGACGAAGACGCGCGGTGACATGCTCGAGCTGCGCGTGCTGGTCGACGGGAAGGAGATCGCCGACTGGAGCGCCCGCGCCTGGCCGATGCCGTCGACGGTGCTGGCCAGGATCGAGCAGGCGCTGGCCAGGGGGTGACGGGGGCACGGCAGCACGAGTTATAGCCGGCGGGCCGCCGCAGGACTTCCCGCACCGGATCGACATGCGCCGCATTGCCGCCTTGCTGGTGATCACCGCCCTCGTTCCGGTCGCGCTCCCGGCGCAGCGCCTCGCGCTCGTGCCGCCGCGCATCGGGCCAGTCGACCCCGCGCCTGACGGCGGGTGGTGCTTCGGCGTCAAGCTTCGGCCGCGCGACCGCTGCAGCAACTTCTCGATCCTCGAGATCGGCGCCCGCTTCCGCGCATCGGGACAGACCGACCACTCCACAGGCGATCCCGCGCATGCCTACCCGGTGCTCGAGGACCACGGCTATCTCGCACTCGGCATTGCGCACCGCGTCGCCACCCGCTCTGCGTTAGGCATCGTCGGCGAGTACGCCCGCGGCGGCGGTGATCGCGAGTCGATCGGCGTGCGCGTCGACCAGCAGCTCGGCGAGATCCCGCGCCTCGACCTGACCGCCGGCGCGATGCGCGTCCAGGCGCACCAGCGGGGCGTCACGCGGCGTCGCTGGGCACATGGCACCTTCGTCGACGCCGCCATTCGGGCGAACGATCTCTTCGTGATTCAGGGACGCGTCGATCACATTCCCGGCGACCGGGGCGTCCTGAAGCCGGCGAACGCGACCTATGTCGGGATGCGCGTCGAGGGGGGCGGGGCGGTGAAGACGACGAT
>DASSZC010000432.1:0-3814 GCA_035702925.1 Gemmatimonadaceae bacterium
AAATGGTCATGCGCTCCATCGCAATCTCCCTCCTGTTCGCCACCGCGACCGCCTGCGCCCAGGCGCCACGCGGCGTCGCGCCGACCGTGACTCCCGGAGTCGAAGCGCTCGCCGTGAGTACCCCACCCGTGCTGCGCGGCAAGCGTGTGGGACTGATCACCAACCAGTCCGGGATCGATCGCGCCCGACGGAGCACGATCGACATCATGGCGCAGGCGCGCGACTACCGGCTCGTCGCGCTCTTCTCCCCGGAGCACGGGATCCGCGGAACGGCGCAGGACGGCGCGACGATCGCGTCCGGCCGCGATGAGCGAAGCGGTCTTCCCGTCTACTCGCTGTATGGCGCGACGAACAAGCCGACCCCCGCGATGCTCGACAGCGTCGACGCGCTCGTCTATGACATCCAGGACGTCGGCGTCAGGCAGTACACCTTCACGGCGACGCTCGCGAAGTGCATGCAGGCGGCGGCGGAAAAGGGGATCCCGTTCATCGTCCTCGACCGGCCCGACGCCGTCACCGGCGACATCATCGAGGGCGGGATCCTCGACACGGCGTTCCGTTCCTTCGTCGGGCCGTATCCGATTCCGTCGCGCTACGGCCTCACGATCGGCGAGCTGGCTCGCTACTTCAACAGCACCTTCGGATTCGGTACCAACCTCACCGTGGTCCGGCTCAGTGGCTGGCGACGCGACATGTGGCTCGACGAAACGGGACTCCCCTTCGTCGCACCGTCGCCGAACCTCCCACGGATCGAAGCCATCATCAGCTACCCCGGCACGGTGTACATCGAGGGCACCAACCTCTCCGAGGGACGGGGCACCGAGCTTCCCTTCGAGCAGGTCGGCGCACCCTGGCTGAACGCGGACAGCGTCGCGAAGCTGATGAACGCGCGCGCCCTTCCCGGTGTGCGCTTCGAGACCGCGCGCTACACGCCGCGCGCGGGGACGGGAAAGTATCCGGGGGTTCCGCTGAATGGTGTGCGCATCATCGTCACCAACCGCGCGAGCTACCGCCCGGTGATGACCACGCTGCTGCTCATCGACGCGGTGCGCACCCTGCATCCCAACGAGTTCGCATGGACGGGGACGATCGACCGGCTCGCCGGCACCGACGAGCTGCGCAAGGCGATCGAGAGCCACACCCTTCCCGCGCTCCTGCTCCGCTGGCAGGCGGAATCGGCCGCCTTCGCGGAAGCGCGTCGCCCATACCTGCTGTACTGAGGTGATCGGGCGCGGCTGGCGTCAGCCGCGTCGCCCCGGCTTCGGCGCGGCCGCATGCTCGCCGCTCGTCGTCGGCAATGCCGCTTCCGACGCGGCGGCGACGCGCGGGAACCAGATCTCGATCGTCGTTCCGGCGGCGGGTGCCGATTCGATGTAGACGTGGCCACCGAGCTGGCGAACGAGCCCGTACACGCTGGCGAGCCCGAGCCCGCCGTGCGCGGTGAACAGCGGGGTGAAAGCGAGGGCGCGCGCCTCCTCGTTGACCCCCGACCCCGTGTCGCTGAAGGTGAGCACCGTATAGGCGCCGATCTCGAGCCCGGGATGCCGGGTCTCGGTGTGACCGTCCACGCTCTGCCGGGAGGTCGACAGCGCGACGCGCCCGCCGTTAGGCATCGTCGCCGCCGCGAACGCGGCGAGGGTAGCGAGCAGCTGCTCGATCTGCGCCGGGTCGACGTACACGTCGCCGGCGTCGGGAGCGAGCGATGCATCGCAGGCGATCCCCGGGCCGAAGACGTTCTTCAACGCCGGCTCCGCGCGCCGCACGATGTCGTTGATCGCGACGACGACCGGTTGGACGGTCTGCAGCCCGCTGAATCCGAGGAGCTGCTTCACGAGCACCGCGCCCCGCTCGGCGGCACGCTCGATCCCCGACAGCGGCGCCGACTGGCCGTCGCCCGGCGCGAGCGAATGCCGCAGGGTGGCGACTGCACGGTTGATCGCCGACAGCGCCTCGTCGAAGTCATGGGCGAGGCCGGCGGCGAACTGCGCCATCGCGTCCATCGTCTCACCCTGTCGCTGCTGCTCCTCGAGGCTGTGGCGCGCGGTGACGTCGGCGGCGATCGCGAAGAATCCGTCCACCGACCCGTCACCCGTGCGATGCGGGATGAAGCTCACCTCGAGCCGTCGCGCCTCCGTCTCGCCGGCGACGGCCATCTCGAAGTGCGAGGCCGTGCCGTCGAGGGCGGCGCGCAACTGAGGCGCGATCTGGCCATAGGGCTCGGACCCCGCGACGTCGCGCACCTGCGCGCCGAGCAGCGATTCGCGCCCGCGGCCGGTGAAGCGGGCGAACGCCTCGTTGACGAAGCGGTAGCGCTGCTCGCGGTCGACGTACGCGATCATGAGCGGGATTCCGTCCGTCACGATGCGGTACTGCTCGTCGCGCTCTTCGAGGGCGCGCTCGGCCAGCTTTCGATGGGCGATATCGGTGACGAAGGCGACCGCGCCGCGCACCGCCCCGTGACTGTCGCGCAGCGGCGCGGCGGCGATGCTCACGTCGCGAGCCGCTCGATCGCTCGTCGTGATCCTCCCTTCGATGTCGGCGACCGCCTCGCCGGTGAGCGCTCGGTCGAGTGACTGCAGCAATCCTTCGTCGCCGGCATCGAGCGGGAAGGGGCGTCCGAGGACGTCCGCTGCCTCGCGGCCGAAGAGACGCGCAGCCTGTGGATTCCACGTCTGCACCCGTCCGCCCGCGTCCGTCGAGAAGACGGCGACCGGCGCGGCGGCGATCAGCGCGTGCAGGGTGTCGTGAGTCTCGCGCAGCGCTTCCTCCGTTGCGATGCGCTCGGTGAGGTCGAGTACGAAGCTGGCATGCTGATGATCCGTCCCCGGCAGCGGGGCGATGCCGACGAGTACACGGACACGCCGCCCGTCGCGCCGCACGTACTCCTGCTCCCACGGTGGAGCATGCCCCGTCTGGTCGAGCTGCAGCTGCGCCCACGCGTCGAGGGGCCTGTGCTCGGGCGGCGTGAGCGAGTCGCGCGTGACCCGTCCCTCCTCGACATCGCGGCGCGTATAGCCGACGATGTCGAGGAAGACGTCATTGGCCTCGATCACCGCCCCCTGGGTGTTGCTGACGAGGATGCCGATGAGGTTGGAGTCGATCAGGCGGCGGGCGCGCGCCTCGGTGGTCAGCACCGCGGCGGTGCGCTGCTCGAGCAGCCGCGCCATCTCGTTGAACGCCGCGCCTAACGCTCCGATCTCGTCGTCGCCGGCGACGGCGGTGCGGTGCGAGAGCTGCCCGGCACCGAACGCCACCGCGTCGCCGGCGAGCGTCGCCAGCGGCTGCGCCGTGCGGCCGCCGAGCCAGGCGGCAAGGAGCAGCGCCGCGAGCAGCGCCAGCGCCCCGAGCGCGAGGCTGCGGTGCAGCGTACGCTGGACGGGCACCATCGCCGCCTCGATCGGTACGCCGACGGTGACGATCCACGGCAGGTCGCGGACATGGACGAAGCCGGTCAGCCGCACGACCCCGTCGACGCCGGGCACCTCGATGCTCCCCGACTCGCGGGCCCGCGACTGCTGGAACAGCGACGATCCGCTCACATCCAGCCCGATCCAGCGCCCCGCGTCCCGGGAGCTGGCGAGCACCCGGCCGTCCTCGTCGAGGAGCGAGACGACCGACCCGCGCGGCAGCGCCGCCGGGGTGAGCAGCGCGCTCAGCTCCTCGAGCCGGGTGGTCGCCGAGACCACCGCGCGGACCGCGCCGTGCGGGTCGAGGATCGGGCGCGCGATCCCGACGGTCCACTCCCCGGTCGAGCGCGAGATCGCCGGCTCGCCGAACGCGGCGCTGCGCGAGCGCGTCGCGTCGCGGAAGTACT